>CBEWZU010000034.1:0-22700 GCA_965561205.1 uncultured Archaeoglobaceae archaeon
CTTCATAGCCTCTTCAACACTCATGTCAAGGTAAATTATCTCATCTTCGGGGACGAGTATAACGAAACCTGAGGTTGGATTCGGAGAGGTAGGGACAAAAACGTTAATTAGTTTTTTTCCGGTTTTTTTCTCAGCTTCTTTGATTCTTCCGCCTGTCGTGAACCCCAAGGAGTAAATTCCCTTTCTTGGATACTCAACAAGGACCACGCCCTTCAATTCGGTTTTTGATTCCAACAGAGCTTTCAAAGCTTCTTTAATGCCAATGTATATTGTTCTGAGAACCGGGATGTTTCTAAGGATCTCTTCGAATTTGTTGATTATTTTTTGTCCAACTGTCAGTCTTCCGATAACACCCGTAATGAAGATAGCAACAACTATGATTATAAGACTAAAACCCGGAAAGTAGTAGGTTTTAGATACAAAGGGTTTTAAAAGGGCATCAAGGTAGCTTACGACCCAATATATCAACAGGACTACAGCAGCTAGTGGAATAAAGATGAGAAGACCGGTTATGAATACGTTTCTAACTTTATCCAGCATGTATTTAAATAATAGTCGGTAGATATAAGCTTTCTCTTAGAAAGACATAAATATTTCTGAGAGAATCAAATTCTATGTTTTCCCTACTTTTAAATCTAAAAGGCTTAGCATAGAACAATTTTTATTTTAAAACATTATTGTAAGAATTATTATAATAAGAAAAAAATTTAAATAGTTGATAATATTTAACTATCATTGGTGATGGATATGGAGAAGGAAAGAAAGAAGGAGAAGGAAGTTGAAGAGGTTGGAAAGAGAATTAAGCTGTTCTTTGGTGGTTAATGTGGGTATTAAAAATTTTTAAATATTCGGCAAAACCCTTTAATATCATATATCCAATCCCTTTGATTCCTTTTATTGTTGGTCTTTTTGCGAGAGGATTTCAAGGAGTATTAAGCACATTTATCCTAACTTTTCTGTTTTATCCCGCCGTAAATTTGTGGAATCATATTAACGATGCAGAGGAGGACGTTGCCGCTGGGAAAGACAACCCCTTTACGAAGAAAAAGGAGAAAATTTTTGGATTGATCTTTGTTTTAACTTTATATTTAACATCATTCTTTTACGTTTTAAAGACATCCAAAAGTTTCGGCGTCTTCTCATTTCTAATAGCCGCCCTTATGACTTTTCTTTATTCAGATAACACGATAACAAAACTCAGACTTAAAAAGCATTACATTACCGAGCTTTTAACCTACATCCTAACAGTCCCCTCCTTCTTATTAGCTCTCTACGATATTGTCAAACCGGTGGATCTCAACGCTTTAATCCTCTCCCTTACCTTATCCCTCCTGCTCTTATCAACCGTTGTTATAAAAGACTTCAAAGATATAAGTGAAGATAGAGAAGCGGGTTTAAAGACCTTAGCTGTTGTGTATCCTCCACAGACATTGCTAAAGATGTTCTTCTTTCTGTTGCTCGGATACTTCATTATGCTTTTCATTTTTTCCATCTTTATCTCTCTTAAGTATTTGATTGCCCTTATCCCCTTGGTGGGCGTAATATATTCAGCAAGGGAGTTTTTCAGGGAAAAGTGGGAGGTCTCTTTAAAGATTGCCAAACCCATTAATGTTGCAATAATTTCAGGAATTCTTTCTTTAACACTTTTCGGAATCGCACAACTCTAAGAGAACAGTCGTTCCCGATGCATTATAATAGATGTTTCTACCGTTTTCCGAAAGGAATGCTCTACCTGATTTAACAAACGCTGAAGGATACGATGTAAAAACTAAGAAGAAATTCTTCTGATTTTCGGAAAGCCATTCGTAGATTCTGTAGGCTTCCCCTCTGTATTCGAAGAGGCTCGAATAATCTACAAAAAATATTTTTTTTGTTTCCGGATTGACATCAAATTTAACGAAATCCGCCGGATCGAAGGCGAGGACTTCCCCGACAACCGTAGCTTCATCAAAAAACTCCTCTAAATCAAAAAAACTTATGTAAAAGTTTAAAGGTGTGCTTAACAATCCAATTACTGAAGAGCCGAAGGTTTCTCTATTTATGAAGGCTAAGCCGTAAGGTGTAACTGTTCCGAATCCCTCTTTTTCAAGTTTTTCAACAAAATTCTTTTTTTCAATTTCTTCAAATCCAAGCGTTTTAACGTAATCTTTGACGGACATTCCATCTATTTCGGCAAGCACAACGCCGGATTTCCTAACTTTAACATGATCCTTTACGGCAAACTGCTTTTTAATTACGTTGAGGGTTTCCTCGTAGCTGTTTCCCCTTTTCATAAATACATCTTTAAAATGGATGTCCGCATTTTTAAATGCTAAGATGAGAACGTTCCTCCCGATAGGTTCGAAATTGTAAAGGATGAGCGGTGTGTTCTCCCTTGCCTCCATGGGTGCAAGATTTATGGATCCCACGGGGATTCCCGCTTTTGATAGTATTTTTAGCACCCTATTTATTGGGATAACTATCCTGTTTCTCAGCAACCATTCGGAGTGCCTCTGTGCAAATATCAGTCTTTTAGTGGCTTGATAGAGGGTGCTGTAAAGTTTATCTCTCGCAAATCCTTTTAAAAGCTCAAATCTTGATGGAAAATAGAGGGTTGGATAAACAGCCAATGCACAGTCATATTCTTTTAGTCTTTCAACGATCTTTTCAAGTTCTCTTTCGAGGATCCCCTTCCCCGTTTTGAAAATATCAACTTTTTCATCAAAAAGAAGCAGAGAAACACCATTACCGTATATCGCTTTTTCATCTCCAAAAGCTTCAACAAAAAAACATATCGAATCAAAATCGATAATATCTTTTAAGAATTTTAGGACTTTGTTATGCTTTCCGTAAAATTTAGTAGAAAAGAAGATGAAAGAAAATTTTGGATCGAAATCAAGTTTATTTAACTTCTCACTTAAATATTCTACGCATCTATCATTAATTTGAGGGTAAACTATCGCTTTAAAATTCATTGAGGAAAATCTCTCTTAACTCCTTTATAATCCTTTTTATTTCTAATTCCACCCTGAAATCTGCTGAAGGATTTGATAGAGCTGCTAAAATCAGAGTTCTTGTTATTGGATACAGTTTTATCTTTAATCCTCTTATTTTTATAGAAGTCTCATCAAGATTTTGATTAAAAATATAACTAAGCAGTGTTTTTATTTGATTTTCAAGGACGTAAAGATGTTCAAGGATTTTTCTATCCTCCTTCAGATTTGAAATTATGGGCACTCCATCAACCCTGTATATTATCGTGCCCTCAATTGAGGGATCTTCAGAAATTGTCCTAAGAATTTCACTTAACTTCCAGATCATATATTTGCACAACCTTTTCAATGAATTTTTCTGTGACTTCTATTCGCTCTGCTAAGAATTCAAGCTTCTCTTTTAAGTCTTTAGGGATATCCAAGCTGTTTATATATTCTAAAATCTTTTTGTCACTTGGCTTAAACTCGATATCGCATTCCACAACAATCCCCAAACCCGGTAGAATCCGGTAAGGATACACACCCTCGGCATGCCATGATGCTCTATGCTTGATGATCTCAATAGTTCTACTGAAAGGCTCTCCGTATCGTATATTTTTTAAATAGATGGCTGAATCAGCCAAAAAAACTGGTAACGCAACTTCGGGGAGGCTTAGGGATCCGGTAAATCTCTCTTCAATCGTAACAAGAGTCGTTCCACTTGCCTTAAGCTGTTCAAAAAACCAGTTTAAATCATTTCTTTGAGAAAAATCTATTGGGGTAATTAGCGGTGTTAAGGAATCTATTACAATTCTTGTATTTTCTCCAGCGTTTTTCTCAATAAAATCCAACAGATCTTCATTTATATAATCTATGGCATTTGCTCTGCTTCTCGTTGCTGCTATCATCCCATTTTCCATAGCCTTCATTAATTGCTTCCAGCCCAATGATTCCGCAAGCGTGACGAGGGATTTTGCATCAACTTCAAAGGAAATGTAAATTCCTTTTTCATCATTTTCGATACCCTTAAGGAGATACTGAAGAGCGAAAATTGTTTTCCCCGTTCCAGCGGCACCTACGATAACATTAATGGTGTTTTTACGAAATCCACCTCCAAGAAGAGCATCCATTCCAAGCACTCCGGTTTTAACTCTCATCATTTCAATAGTGATTGAGATTTATAAAAGATTTTTCATAGGGTGGGGTGACGGAAGGGCTATAGCGGGGCGTGGATTTGAACCACGGATCTGCGGGTTATGAGCCCGCCGGGATTACCTGGCTACCCCACCCCGCTTCAATAGGATATCAATCTTACTGTATTTAATTTTTGTGTTCGGCAAAATCTTTATACGATTTGTGTAAAAGCGAATTAATGCTCTCAAATTTTAGAGGTTGCCTGTTTGGACTTGCAGTAGGCGATGCTCTCGGTAGAATTGTTGAGGGAATGAGTTACGAAGAAATAAAAAACAGATACGGATTTATAGATGATTATCTGAGCGATGAAGCGGAATGGACTGATGATACCGAGCAGGCTCTGCTTTTGGCAGAATCCATAGCCTCCACGATATATTTTTCTCCAGAAGACTTTGCAAACAGATTAAAAAATATCCCTCCGTCAAAGTTTTACGGACCCACATCTTCTGAAGCTATAAAAAGGCTCAAAATGGGGTATTCGTGGAGGGAAAGCGGTGTCCCATCGGACACGGACGGTGCTGCAATGAGAGTTGCCCCCATGGGTCTCGTCTATCACTTCAATTACAATCTTGTAGAGGATTACGCCGTTATTTCATCCATGATTACTCATAAGGGAAGCGCTGCAATTGGCGGAGCTGTTGCTGTGGCGATCGCAATCGCATGTGTGATTAATGAAGACGAGAAGATGCTCGAAGAGATTATAAAAAGAACCGAAAAATACGATAGCCTTCTTGCGGAGAAGATAGAATACGCATACCAGATAAGAAATGCAAGTCTTGAGAAGGCGGTTAAGTCTTTGGGAAATTCGATAATGGCGTTTGATGCTGTCCCTCTTGCATTTTACTGCTATTTCTCTTCAAAAACTTTCGAGAAAGCTGTAACAAAAGCTGTTAATGCAGGAGGCGATACGGACACGATCGCGGCGATAACCGGTGCGATTAAAGGGACTGAAGTCGGTGAAGAGAAGATCCCAGAAAAGTTTAAGAGAATTAAAAATCAAGAAAAAATTATTGAAGCTGCGGACAAACTGTATCAGGTCTATCTAAAGATATCATCTAACCTTTCATCATTTTAACGAATTCGTAAGCGGATGTGGCCGCTATTGCCCCGTCACCGCAAGCGGTTACTATCTGCTTAAGGGGATTATCGCAGCAGTCTCCCGCGGCAAAAACTCCCTCTACATTTGTCCTTTGTTTTTTGTCAACTTTTATGTATCCCGCAGAATCTCTTTCAACACCTAAGTCCATTACGATATCCGTTGCGGGTCTCATTCCGACGGATATGAAGACTCCATCCACATCAAGGACGGTCTCCTCGTTGGTAACCCTATTGAGAAGGATAACCCTCTCGACCCTATCACTTCCCTCTATCTTTCGAACAACACTGTTCCATATAACGGGGATGTTTTTCTTGAAAAGTTCGTCCTGCAACGCTTTTTCTGCTCGCAACTCATCCCTTCTGTGGACCAAAATCACATCGCATCCGAGATCTTTTAGATATAAAGCGTCTTCCACGGCGCTATTCCCTCCTCCTACAACAATAACCTTTTTTCCTTTGAAAAAGTGTCCGTCGCACGTGGCACAGTAACTCACACCTCTGCCTAAGAATTCTTTTTCTCCCTCTACACCGAGTTCTCTGTGCTTTCCGCCGGTTGCGATGATTAAGGAAATGGCTCTGTAGACGTCGTTTTCCGTTATCACTACGAATTTTCCATTCTCCTTTTTTAATTTCAAAACCTTTTCGAATTTATATTGGGCCCCGAACTTAATTGCCTGATTTTTCATTTTTTCGAGCAGTTCAAAACCCGTTCCTTCAAATCCGGGATAGTTTTCTACCTTAGGTGCCAAGGATAACTGAGATACGGGATCCACCGTGTCAAAAAAGGCTGTTCTCATTCCGTATCTTGCAGCATACAAGGCAGCTGTGGCTCCGGCGGGACCAGCACCTATAATGATGATATCGTATTCTACCATCTTATCACCAACCGATAATTTTTATATTATTCTAAATAAATTTGTGCTGTTATGAGTTACATAAGCAAAAACGAGCTGTTAAAAAAGTTTGGCAACATCCCATGGATATCTCCCTACGAAAGGGTTATCGCAATGACAGACGGAAATCTTATCGAGTTACACGAATTTCATGCAAGGGGTAAATGTTACGGAGGATCAGCTTGGGAGGTTTATCACTACCAAAGGGTGAGTTCGCTCATCCTGAGTGCAAGAAGGGAGGGGGCTCGAAACATCTTCGTGATCAAGCCCGGTAGAACTGAGCTGAAACTCATCCCCGGAATTGCCGGGGCGGGAATAGAAGAAGCCGCAATCAATAAAGAGATCGAAATAACTTACAGCGGGTTGGCAGGTGCTGGAATTGCTGCAACAGTTTGCCGCGGTTTGGCGGAGGGTGTCGAGGGGATTGAGATAATTCAGGTGGGCGGCGGAGGTAAGCTTGGAAAAGCTAAGATAAAGCTAAAACCATACAGAAAGGTCGTAATCGGTGTCGACGATACGGATAGTGATGAAGGGGGAGCCACTTGGTCTCTTGTTAATGAGATTGCCTACAAACTTGAAAGGATGGGATTGGGTTACTATTTAATGCACACGATAACCCAGTTGTATACGAAAACACCTGAAAAGACGACGAATTGCGTATCCATTTCGGTGACCTTTGCGACCGAAAGTGAAGAAAAGCTTGTGAAAGCTTTTGAAAAAGTGCTAAAAGAAAACACATTAAGCGATGAAACAGCTATGGCCGTTTTCAGAAGAATAGATATTCCAGAAGATCTAAAGAAATACGGCAAAAACGTTAAGTCAAGGATAGTAAAAATTGAAGAAGCCTATGAGATTGCCGAGAGATGGGGAATTGAGGCAATTGCGATAACGGGAGAACGTGGAATAATAGGGGCGATTGCTGCACTCGCATTTTCGGATTCTCCAGACGATGCCGTGATTGTTTATGCTTGATTATCAGACAAAAGCAGAGCTTATAGTCCTTGGAGTTAAGACAGATTTGGAACCCCTTAGGCGGGGTGGAGGAGGCCCCATCGGCGGGATAGGTTTTCGAGTAAATGGATCTACCGTGTCAGCACCAGTAAAACAGCGGTATGTCCGGAATTCACCTTATTATATAAGGGAAGGTTATCTCTACAGGCTTGATAAAAGGATTGGAAAAGTAGAACTACCAAAGGCAAAATACTACTCCCATAAAGTTAACGGGATTCCCGCCGGGAGGATTGTGGCCCTCGATGGTTACGATGCATTGGTGAGTGCAGTTTCAAGAAGGTGCATCCACTGGAAAGATAGGAGATGTATATTCTGTTCAATTCAAGAGAATTTAAAGGAAGCTGTTGTAGAGAAATCCGCAGAGATGATAGCCGAGGTTGTTAAGATAGCTTATGAGGAGGATAAAAACAGGCATCTAACTTTGACAACCGGGACGGTTAATCCGACGGATAAGGGGGCTCTGAGACTCGCAGAGGTCACTGAAAGGGTCAAAAAAGAGGTTGACATCCCGATACACGTTCAGGTGGAGCCGGTTGACAGAAAATACATAGAAATACTTTATGAAGCCGGGGCGGACACAATTGGAATCCACGTGGAAACTTTTGATGAAAAGATCAGATCTCGCGTTGTTCCAGCGAAGCCCAATATTGATGAATTTACCAAATGCTGGGAAGATTGTGTTAATATTTTTGGAGAATGGAAGGTTTCATCATGGCTTTTGCTCGGTTTGGGGGAAAGCCTAAAAAGCGTTATTGAAGGATTTAAAAAAATGGCTGAAAAAACTGTTGTCCCATTTATCGCACCGTTTAGACCCTCTCCTTCGTCAACTCTGAACAAACCCAATCCAAATTACGTCAAAAAAGTCTACTTTAAGATTTCGGGATTGGATATCGACATCAATTTGAAAAAATTTTCTGCCGGCTGTCCTCGATGCAACGGTTGTTCTGCAATTGGTGAACTTTTTCTTTGACTCACTTTAATCACTTAAATTCTAATAAATTTATAATCTAAATATTAGATATTAAATTTAATTATTATTTTTGTAATTATCAATTATCATTTAATATTTAATATTAATTCTACTAATTATTTATATAATAGTCAATATTTAAAGATTATTAAAATACAAAATTTTAAATTAAATAATCAAATTAAAATAGTCCAAAAATTGTAGAATATATGTTGTTTCGGTCAACCTAAATAATGGGAAGTTGGACAATCGATCATTCCAAGAATTATAAGAATACATGACATGCTACGCATTTACCCCCCCTTAACTACGTGAAACTCTTGAATTCTCGAAATACTTATACAACATCTTCAGAAATGGTCTAAAAATTTTGGAATAAGAGAATTTACCAATTATTTTAATAAAATTAAAAAATTTTTTATTAAAATAATTTATAGATAATTTAGCAGATTAATATTAAAATTTAATTAACAGCAATAAAACAGATATAAAATATTATGTATTTTATCAAATAAACAATTAAATAAATTTAATAAAAAATAAATTATAATCAATCTGCGAATGAAAATACCAGTATAACTTCCAAAAAGTGAGTGATAAAACGGTAAAGTTTAAACTTTGGAAATTCAAAAATAATACTATGAAGGCTCCCTACAAAAGGGAGTATAAGCAAAGTAGTAGTAGAGGTAAAGACTACATAATAAGATGTGACGGATGTGGAAGAAAAGTTCCCCGATTCAAAACATTCGTGAGTTATGAAGGTTTCAGACTTGATCCTGAGCTTGCAAGAATGATCGGTAGGAAAAACGTTCATACGTTCACGTTAAAAAAGTATTACTGCCCTAAGTGTGCGAGAAACTTCGGCATTGTCCAACCCGGAAAACTTGGAAAAAGAAAAAGAACTTAAAGCTCGAAGCTCTCTCCCGGCTTGAGAATGATAACCGTAGTTTCAGTTTTTTCTTCCACTTTTTTCTTAAATTCCTCTGGATTCGTTTCAATCACTGGAAAGGTGTTGTAATGCATGGGGATAGCATACTTAGGCTTAACGAACTCCACGGCTTTAACAGCCTCCTCAATACCCATGGTATACCAACCACCGATGGGGATGAGCATAACATCCGGTTTGTATAATTCTCCGATCAGTTGCATGTCCATGAATACATCGGTGTCCCCGCAATGATAAACCTTGACACCGTCCATTTCCACTACGAATCCCGCAGGATCTCCCGCTGAGATGATCTCTCCGTTTTCCTCAACATCAGCGGAATGGAATGCCTTGACCATAGTCACCTTAACGTCGGAAACCTTCGCAGTTCCTCCGATGTTCATTCCAACAGCTTCAACACCTTTTGCGGCCAATATCCTTGAAAGTTCGTGGATTGCAACAACGGGACAGTCATTGTTTTTTGCGATCTCCACGGTGTCTCCAAGATGGTCTCCGTGTCCATGGGTGACTAAAATAAGATCCGTCTTTACATCGGAGGGCTTTACTGGAGCCATTGGATTTCCGATAAGAAACGGATCGATCAGAACCTTTCTGCTCCCCTCTAAAAGGAAAGCCGCATGACCTAACCACGTTATCTTCATACTACCACCTCCATATTAAGTAGAAGCAATAGCTTTAAAATTTTTTAGATTCCATGATGGAGTATCTTCACGATCTCTTCGGGTAGACTCTCCTCTTTTATCTTCTTTTCAACTTCTCTGGCATCGAAATCGTAAAAGGAAATATTAAGATTTCTCGTATCTATCACTGCAAATGTCGGAGATCTCTTTAGTCCAGATACTCCGACACTCACTACCTTTCCGTAAGTTGTTTCAGCTAGGTTTTTTCGATTCCACAACGATCATCTCGTATTTAAACCATACACGAAAAATATTTCAAATCGAATCCATCGCCTTCCATCGCTTTCAAGTTTTGAGCGATTCCACTCGATCATGATCTCCTCATCACCCATATCTGCCCACTTTGCAATCAAATGATCGAATTTTTCTCTGACGCACCTAATATCCGATCCTCTTAGGAATTCGTGAGGTCTCTTTAGGAAATGGCATATATCCAAAAACACCTAAAAATAGAGATTTCTTTTATCTCCCTTCCCTCTTTTTTAAGCTCTTCCTCGATTTCCCTTACACCTTTCGAGCATGCTCTTAAGGGCGATAAAATTCCCCATGCAGATTCGCCGCAACAACGATCATGCAACTACCCCGACAGTATCTTTTTAACTTTTTCTACTCCAAACTCAAGAAGCTCCTTAGCTCTTCTCTCCTCTTTGGCTTCCGCAAATATCCTCGCTATTGGCTCAGTTCCTGAGGGTCTTATTAAAAGCCATCCGTCTTCGAAATCAATTCTGGCACCGTCCGTGAAGTTCGCATTTTCGAATTCAGATCTTAGACCTTCAAGGAGCTTCTTCTTATCTCTGCACTCAACTTTTGTTTTAAAAGTGTAGTATTTCGGAATATCTTTTACAAGCTCCGATAGGGGTTTGTTCTCGATTGCCATAAGCTCAAGGATCTTAGCCAAGGTCATCCCGCCATCCCTCGCTAAGAGATGTTCGGGGAAAATTAGCCCCCCGTTCCCCTCTCCTCCAAAAACCGCATTAGTTTCCTTCATAACTTTGGCGACCACGGGAGATCCCACAGCCGTGTAGATTACTTTGCCACCCGCCTCCACAACCACATCCTCCACGCACTTCGATGAACTCACGGGAGTGACCACGATGCCCCCGCCGTTCTTCTCCACGTAATGTTTAGCCATTAAGGCGAGGATTACGTCTTCGCTGACGAAATTCCCTTTCTCGTCCACGAACGTTGCTCTGTCTGCATCACCGTCGTGAGCCACTCCTAAATCTGCTTTAACAGATTTCACAACCTCCTTAAGCTCCCAGACATTTTCCTCTACCGGCTCTGATTGCCTTGCGGGAAATCTTCCGTCAGGGTAACAGTTTATGCTGAAAGTCTTGCAATTAAGCTCCTTGAGGATGAAGGGGCTCGTGAAGGTTGCGGCACCGTTTCCGCAATCTATAACTACTTTAAACTCTCTATCCGCAATAGCGGAAACGTTGATTTTCTCAAGAATTCCTTCGATGTAGATCCTGTTTGCATTGTCCTCATAGACACGACCAACTCCATCCCAAGAGGCTTTCTTGAACAGCTTACTCATTAAAACCCGCTCAGCTTCGGCGTCCTGTTCCCAAGTGAATTCTGTTCCATCATCGTTCACAAATTTGATCCCATTGTATTCCCTCGGATTGTGACTTGCCGTTATGATAACGCCAGCATTCGCTTTAGATTCTTTCACATAATACTGAAGAGAGGGAGTCGGTGTGACACCAACATCAACAACATCTCCCTCCGCTGAAAGAATTCCGGCGATGACAGCCGATTTAAGCATAGGGGATGAGAGCCTTGTATCCATTCCTACGGCGATTAAACCCTCCCTTAAAGAGGCAATGGTCTTTCCCAAATTAAGGGCAAGCTCTACTGTAAGCTCTTCGTTGGCAATCCCCCTAACTCCATTTGTTCCAAAAAGTTTTCTCTCCATGACCGATATTTTCTGGATAATGTAAATTAAAATTACTCCCTAAACGAAAGAGTTATAACGGCGTAAAACAATTATAAATAATGATATATAAGATACTCCTACCAAGATATAAGTATCCCAAAGCTTTTTGCAGTGACGAAGAGATTATGATGGCTGAAGAAATAAAAAGATTTGTTGATAATGAGGTAATGCCAAGAAGACACGACTTAGAAGGTGGCTGGCACAGAGATGAGAAAAGAGCTTTAAATACATTACATGAATTATACGCCAAATGTCATGAGCTCGGTCTCACAAAGGCTAATTTACCGGAAGAATACGGGGGCTTGGGATTATCTCCAATAGTCAGAATGATGATAAACGAGGAGCTTTCGAGAGGTGACATCGGACTGGCAACAATGGTTGGCAAAATTCACTGGATAGTATCATTCATGCTTGCCGCTAAGAGAGACGACCTGTTGAAGGAGTTCGCTCCCTACATCACAGGGGACGATGCGTGGACAGCTTGCGTATGCATAACAGAGCCACACGGAGGAGCAAACATCGAAGACCCGGCGTTCGAGTTCAAAACAATAAGAACAACTATTAAGGAGAAGGGTGACAATTGGGTTGTCAACGGTCACAAAATCTGGCCGGGACCAGGGGGACCTCCGGACAGATTCAAATCAAAGTGGCTGAAGGGCCACTTAGGCTACTGGACTGTTGTGACCGAAGATCCTAGAAGGGGTGCTGAAGCCGCGGGAATGGTTTACGTTCCGCCGGATGCCGAGGGAATAACGTTCTCCAAGCCGTTTGAGAAGTGCGGATTCTGCTGGACAGATGAGAACGTAGAAATCTGGTATAACAATGTGGAGGTTCCTAAAAAATATAGAATCGACACCAAACCGGGAGAAGGAGCGAACATAATCAAAGGATACGTTATAGGATTCGGAAGGCTCGCAGGAGCAGCAAGGCTCACCGGATTAGCACAGGCATGCTTAGAAATAGTGTTGGACTGGACTGGTAACAGGGAAATTGCAGGAAAGCCAGTTCGGGAGAGATCAGCATTCGCCATGATACTCGCTGAAATGTTTAGAATGATCGAACTATCAAGGCAATACTATTTGAGCGTCACATGGCAAGCAATGCACCCTGAGATATACGGACCACCGTGGTCTGCCGAAATGATTGCGAAATTCTCGGCTGCACGCTCCTTCGCGGCAGATACAGCGGAATTTTGTGCAAACAAAGCCATGGAACTCATGGGATCTTACGGATACGCATACGATCAGCATGTTGAGAAATATTACAGGGATTTCAAGATCGTCAAGATGTGGCTTGGAGGAGCCCAAAGAGACAGACTGGATATAGCTCAAGGGTTATACGGCCCCTTTAAATGGGGTGGTCAGGAGGAGTGGGAAAAGAAATTGGGGTGATGTTTATGTTGCCGAATGATACGGTTTTTACGATAAGAAATGTTCAGGTAAAGTTTGGAGAGGGCGCCCTATCAGAAATAGGTTATGAAGCGAAAAGGTTGGGAATAACGAATGCACTAATTGTTACCGACAAAAACCTGAACGAAAACACGAAATGGCCCGAACTTACCAAGGAGTATTTAGAGGGAGAAGGTATAAAAGCAACGATATGGGACGGAGTCCATATCGAGCCGACAGATGTCGAGGTTATGAAGGGAATAGAATTTGCAAAAGACAAGGATTTCGATGGATTCATCGCCGTTGGCGGCGGATCAAGCATCGATACGGCTAAGATGATCAATCTATACACAACTTATCCAACACCCGACTTTAAAGACTATATAGCACCGCCAACCGGTAAAGGGAAAAGTGTCCCCGGTCCGCTGAAGCCGCTCATCGCCGTTCCGACAACAGCAGGAACCGGAAGCGAAAACACACCCGTTGCAATCGTCGACCTCGTAAAGGAAAAACTGAAGGTTGGAATATCCCATCCGTCTCTGCTACCGGACTACGCAATTCTTGATCCGATTGTGACAACTACGTTGGATCCCTACCACACTGCGACCACTGGACTCGATGCCCTCATGCACGATATCGAATGCTATACTGCAATCCCCTACAATGCAAGACCCCGACCAGAAAGTCCAGATAAGAGACCTGTATACGTCGGATCAAATCCAGTTTCGGATATTTTTGTCGAAAAAAGCACCGAGCTGATAGGCAAGTATTTGAGAAGAGCCTACTTCAATCCCTACGACATGGAGGCAAGGAGGAGCATGATGCTTGCATCGCACTTAGGGGGAGCTTTTGGAAATGCCGGAGTTCACATCCCCCACGCTCTCGCTTATCCGATAGCGGGGAGAAGACACGATTTACCCCATGGATTGACCTGTATTCTAACGGCTCCAGCATCAATCGAATTTATAGCACCAGTTGTTCCAGAAAAACTCGCAAGACTCGCAAAGCTCTTGGGTGAGGACGTGGACGGGATGCCGGTAAGAGATGCAGCTTTACAGCTCAAAGAAGCTCTAATCAAATTCTTCAAGGATTTGGATATGCCGTCAGGTCTTGCTGAAGTCGGATTTGATGAAAAAGATATTGACGAGCTTGCCGAAGGTGCCATGAAAATCCAAAGACTCCTTTCATGCAGTCCACGTCCGGTCACGATAGAGGACGTCAAATGGATATTCAAAGAAAGCATGTATAACTGGTAATGCCTGACAAGATCAAAGAATTACTTTCAATCTTGGGAGAAAACAAAGTATTCACTGATCCCATTGATCTAATCTCGCACAGTATAGACCCGGGAAGGATAAAGGGACACGTTGATGCAGTTGTAAGAGCCGAAAGTGTCGATGACGTGATAGCTACCGTAAAATTCTGCAGAAAACATAAGATACCTCTGACACCTCAGGGGGCATTATCAAGCCTGACGGGATCAGCCGTCCCCTTTGGTGGAATCGTCCTCGACTTGCAAAAGATGTGTAAAATAGAGGAGATCAGCATAGAAGATAGTTACGTCATTGTAGAACCGGGATTGAGGGTTGACGAGCTTAATGAGGAGCTGAAAAAGCAAGGATTTTACTTTCCCGTTGATCCGACTTCTTCGGCGGTTGCCACGATCGGTGGAGCGATAGCCTCTGGAGCCGGAGGAATAAGGGGTGCGAAATTCGGGACTGTCCGCGACTGGACCCTTGGATTAGATGTTGTGATAGGGACGGGAGATCTCATAAAAGTCGGCTGTAGGACAGTTAAATGCAGACAGGGTTACGATCTTACGAGAATTTTCGTGGGTAGCGAAGGAACCTTAGGGGTGATTGTTAAGGCGATCCTTCAGATACACCCCATCCCGGAAGCAGTGAACAGAATCGTCGCCTTTTTTTCAGACTACAGAGACGGTGTCAGAGCGGTAAGAGAGATCAAAAAAGCGAAAATAGTCCCACTCGCAATGGAATTCATGGATAAAGAGACTATGGATCTCGTCTCAAAATTCGTTGAATTCGATGTCCCATCTAAATCAGAATTTGCCCTGATTGTGGATGTAGATGCTCCAAAAGAATCGGTAAATAGAATCTCCGAAGAAGTTGAAAGAATTCTCAGGAGGTGTGGAGCCGTTATCACATCTTCGGATCTATCTCAAAAGGAAATTGAAAAGGTCTTTGTGATGAGGAAGTCTGCGACCTCCACGATAATAAACACGAGCAAACTCGCATCCTTTTCCGAAGATGTGACCGTCCCTCCAAGCAAACTCCCCGAACTGATGGCTGAAATATACAAGATAAAAGAGAAATACAATATCAAGCTTTTCGTTTTCGGTCATATTGCCGATGGAAACATCCATCCGAGGGTTGCGATAAACTCTGAGGAAGATTTCGAAAAAGCTAAAAAAGTCTTCAGGGAGATCGGTATCAAAGCTATAGAGATGGGTGGAACCACGAGCGGAGAACACGGAATAGGGATTATGAAGAGGGATCTTCTCAAATACGAGTTTGAAAGTCGTGGATCTCCGATAGCCTTAGAGATAATGAGGAAAATCAAAAGGATTTTCGATCCGGATAACATAATGAATCCAGGTAAGGTGCTCTGAGGGTCTTAGGATGAAGTTTGACTTTCAACCTGAATCTACTGTGATGAAGTGTTCCCTCTGCGGTTACTGCGAAATCGCATGTCCCCTCTTCATTACATACCGCGATAACGTTTTAGGTCCAAGGTGGAGGGTTCAAGGAGCTTTAATGCTTAAAAATAAAGAGCTAAATCCAACTGATAGGATTGAGAAATCGCTCTACACGTGCTTAACATGTGCCTCCTGTGTTGATAAGTGCCCCCTCAATCTGAACATTCCAGAAATTGTAATAGAAGGTAGAAGCCTTTCAACAAAGCCACCTCAGAATGAAATAATAAAAAAGAACATTCTGAAACACGGTAATCCCTTTGGGGTTAAGAATTCTTTCAAATCCAAGAAGGAAAGCAAAACCCTCCTCTTTGTTGGTTGCCTGTATCCCTCAATAAATCAGATCATCCTTGGGTTAGATTTAATTACAAGATTCGATTTCCTATTCAGATTATTTCAAAGATTTCCCCTTTTCTGGAAGAAAATGGATGGAATAGTGAAGATTACGAGACTTCTCGAAGTATTGGGGTATGAGTTTACGTTTCTCGAAAGAGAGCCCTGTTGCGGGGAAATCCTATACAACATGGGTTACTTAGAAGATTTTAAAAACTATATCCAAGGAGTTCATGAAATCCTGAAAAAGAAAAGAATCGAGAGGATAATCTCCCTCTCCCCTTTCTGTGCTTACGCATTCAAAAAACTCTATCCGAAATTCATTGATGACTGGGATATCGAAGTTTTAACCCTTGTTGAGGCAATAAATCTTAAATTCGATAGGGGAGAGTTATCCCTTCGTGTGACGTATCACGATCCGTGTTATTACGCAAGGCATCTTGGGATAACTGAGGAGCCCCGCGAAATACTGAAAAAAATAGAAGGTTTGGAGCTTATCGAGCCAGAACATCACGGGAAAAAAACACTATGTGTCGGTGATGGAGGATTAGAGCTCTACTATCCAAAAGTCGCCTATGAGGTGGCAAAGAGAAGGGTGAGAGAGCTTCTTTCAACTGGGGCTCCGATAATCGTAACACAATGTCCCGCCTGCATGGCGATGATAAAATGGGTTTTGAAAAGAGAAGGCTGGAGAGCTGAGGTCAAGGATATAGGGGAGATAGTGTTAAAGAGCCTACGGTCTACAAAGTAACATCGTTGGCTATTAGTTAAGACTTATACTAATCTGTCTTTTAACTTAAGAGAAGTGTCCGCTATTTATTATAATGAGAAATTAAATAGAGATTTGGAATATTTGAGAGCATATTACTCCAAAAATAATAGCTTCTCCCATAAATTTATCAAAATTTGAAATCTCTAAATTGGAATCTATAAAAATTCGTATTCCTATAAAATTCTCTAAAAAGTTTTCTTACAGAATATTTGCAACTAATATAACAAAAATTGTTAGAAGGGTTGAACAGAGATTTTTATAAGTAACTTTTCTTCGAGACTTCTTTCCTCCTTTAAACAGCTTGTGAAAAACAGGATGAATTTTTGATATTTTAGCAGTTCTTCTGGTTGAAAAGTTTGAATGTAGGTCGCTATTCCGAAAAGCATTATTTTAGTTGAAATCTCCTTTCTTTCAAAGATTTCTAAAATTCTTCGTTGTGTTTGCCAATCCAGTTTTGAGAACTCGAGAATTTCTTGCTTTGGTTTTGATCAACGAGCTCGTTTAGTAAATACAGCTAATGTAGCTATTCTTCGGCTATTAAATTTTATTTAACTTGAAGAGGTCTTGGAAAAGTATTTTAGGATACAGAGAAATTTAACAATATGGCAAAAATTATTGAAGCTATATAACGAGAAAGGAGTCTTTAAACCACTTCAAAGGGTAGATCTAAAGGAAGGTGAGAGAGTTAGGATAGAGATAAAAAAGGAAACACTTCTTGAAAAACTAAAAAGATACGTGTTAAGGTAGATGAAGATATACTGGAGAAGTTTCTTAGGGGAGAAGATAATGATAACAATAGATACCTCAATTTTTGTCGATCTTGTATTTGAATATGACTCGATCAGAATTCTTAAAGCAGAAAAAGTGCTGAAAATTATTTTAGAGAGATTTGGAAATTATAAATCCCACAGTATTTAAAGTTGAATTAGCGGTTGTTCTAACAAGAAAGATGCAAACCGATAAAGTGTTGGATATAGTCAAAGATATACTCTCAGATGTCAAACTAATACCTAATCCTGACGATTTAGCATTTGAAGTTGCTCTAAAGACTCTGCAGATGCTTATTTTATCGCTACAGCGAAATTAACTAACTCGATTTTAATAACAAACGATAGAATAATGGCAAACAACGCTAAAAAATATGATGTTGAAGCTTACTACTTAATCGAGGAGTTCAATAGCGTTATAGAGGGATTAAGAGGTTTAAAACCTTTAGTTAGATATGACTTACTATAACACTTGTCCAAATATCCAGATATCCGCCTAACTATTTAAATACAAAAAAGCCCAAAGGTTTTAAATAAGCGGAAGCCTTTCACAAGTATGGACGAGTTCGAAGAAATTGTCGAAATAGAACTGGATGAAGATGAATTTGATATAGAGGATGATGTCAGGCTAACCGAGATTTACAAGCTAACAATCAAGCTTATAGAACATTTGGATAGACTGAAAAGTCAGGAACTTAAAGAAGCCACTTCCCTCATGATAATCAGGGAGATAATATCAGACGACCGTGTCTTAATGGGTTTGGCTACTAAAATGCTTCAAGACCTATCTTACGGTTTCGATGACGATCCAACGTATTCATCCTAAGTTAATTTGTAGCAAGGATAAATTATTTTAACTAATTTGTATAAACTCTTATGTGGAGTCGAGAAAGCTTCAACTAATTGGTGGATCGAGCTACATGATAAGTTTGCCAAAAAATTGGATAAAGCAAAACGAGCTTGATCAGGGAGACGAAATTCTTCTGGATATTAGCAATGACATAATAAAGATAATCCCAAAGAAATATACAGAAAAACATCGAATTGTCAGAGCCGTTGTCAACAACATCCCCAAATATGACGAAAACTTTCTTAGAAGATTTATAATAGCTTTATACATTCAGGGTTTAGACGAAATCATCCTCCAAGATAAACTGCTCTCTCCAAAGATCGTGGAAATGATCAGTAGGATTGCCCGCGGAATAATCGGGATGGAGGTTATCGATGCAAGTGGTGGGAAAGTTGTCTTAAGAAGCCTAACAACCGCCGAATTCGATGTGGAGGGTGTCCTTCGAAGGATGTCCCAAATAATCTCGGGAATGATGGATTCGATAATCGACTGCATAAGAATAAATGACAGAGACGGTCTCAAAGAGATACCAAAGCACGAAGAAGATACCGACAGACTTTACCTCTTAGCAGTTAGGCTCGAAAACAGAAGGATTCGGGATATAATGTCCCCGTCAAAGTGGAGTGAAATGAGACATATATTAGGGATGAGAATTGCAGCAAAAGTTCTTGAAGAAATAGCCGATGCCCTCGTAGATTTTTCAGAGAATCTCTATTCCCACGAGAATTATGAGGATATTGCCGAGAGATATGTGGAGACCCTCCCTTCAGTGAACGACGTATTCGATAGAGTAATGGTAGCTTACCTGAATTCGGATTTGGAAAGAGCGAATGAAGCAATAGATATGGCGGATGAGCTTGAAAATGAGTTGTTGTCAAAGCTTAAAGAAAAAGACGCTTTGCTAATCTATCCTCTCGTTGATATATGCAGAAAAATTAAAGGGATAGGTGAGATAGCCATAAACAGATCAGTCAGAGAAATGATTACTTGAAAAATTCTATTTCGCTTTGGGAATTAGTTGCCCCCTCATTTCTAAAACAGTGTTTTCTATCTTTAGAAGCTTAAAAAGTGCGTTAAAATATGCAGTGGTAATACATGCACGCTCGACCAATCGACAAAGCAATGCGTCCTATAAATAGCGTAAGTAACGTTAAATAGAGTATATATCCTCAATATTAATATTGAGATTAATTAGACAAAAAATATATGCTATTACACATTACACTCAATTATGAGAAATCTGATGTTTGTATTAGTCTTAGCCATGGTAATTGTATTTGCCGGATGCACACAAACTCAGAAACCGGAGGCTCAGCCAGAGAAAATCGTTATCGTAGGTAGCGGAGCTACATTCCCCCAACCGCAGCTTGAAAAGTGGATAGACGTCTATACTAAGCAGAATCCGAAAGTTCAGATAGAGTACACGGGAAAGGGAAGTGGAGGCGGACAGAACGATTTCAAGCAAGGTCTTGTCGACTTCGCATGCAGCGATCCGCCACTCAGCGAGAGTTTATGGAACGAGTTGAAAAAGAAGGGGCAGCCGCTCCAGTTTCCGATAATAGTGGGCGCAGTCGTCGTTGTATACAATCTCCCTGGCGTTGAAAATCTAAAGCTCGACGGAGAAACGCTTGCGAAAATCTTCATGGGTGGGATCGAATACTGGGACGATCCTGCGATAAAGCGGTTAAACCCCGAAGCGAATCTGCCCCACGAGAAGATTTTGGTCGTGCACAGAAGCGACTCGAGCGGAACGACGAAGATTTTCACGACTTATCTCAGCCTTGTCAGCGATAAGTGGGCTGAAAAAGTTGGAGCTGGTAAGACTGTGGACTGGCCGGTCGACAAACTTGGCAGGGGTGTTGGCGGCAAAGGCAATCAGGGTGTTGCTACAGCCGTCAAGCAGAATCCGTATTCGATTGGATACGTTGAGCTATCTTATGCACTAAAGGAGAACTTCCCTATGGTTGCGCTGAAGAACAAAGCTGGAAACTTTGTTACAGCCAACGAAGAGACGATCAAATTCGCAGTCTCAAGGGTAAGCGTGAACATACCCTCGCCGCGTGAGGGTTATAAGGAGGATTTAAAGGCTCTGCTGAATGCCGCTGGAGAGAAATCCTACCCGATCGTCGCCTTCAGCCACATCGTGATATGGGAGAAGTACGAGAACGAGGCAAAGGAGGAGGCAATAAAAGACTTCGTCAAATGGATTCTAACGGAAGGACAGAAGTCTGAAAACATCGTGCAGGGATACGTCGGTCTTCCAGAGGATGTAACATCCAAGTTGCTTGCAGAAATTGAGTAGGGATTATGCAAGGGAAAGTGGACGCATTTAGAATTTCTCTTCTTCCTTTTTGTATCCTCGTCTTCGGCATATTCGCCCTGATGATTGTAATCTACTTAACCGCATCAGTTCCCATTTTCCAGAGGGAGGGTATTCAGATCTACACAACAAATGTCTGGAAAGCAGTTGAGGACAATCCTGATGAGGAGTTCTACGGCGTTCTCGCAGCCATATACGGCAGCATTTACACTTCGGTTCTTGCAGTGCTAATAGCTCTTCCGCTCTCCATAGGATTTGCCGTCTTTGTGATCGACTACGCACCCCAGAAGATCAAGGAGCCTTTGATAGTCGTAACAGATATTATGGCCGGCTTGCCAACGATAATTTACGGCATATGGGGGGCTTTTGTGCTCGTCCCCATGCTCAGGGACCACGTTATGCGCCCCCTTTACGAGCATCTCGGCTTCATACCTTTCTTTTCATTTGAACCTGCGGGGGGCTACAGTTTCCTCGCCGCAGGAGTTCTTCTTGGCGTAATGGTTACACCATTCGCATCCTCGATCATAAGAGAGGCTTATAGAATGGTTCCTTTCACTTACAGAGAAGCTGCATTCAGCCTTGGAGCTACAAGGTACGAGGCCACGAAAATTCTCCTTGGCTACATAAAACCCGCAATTGTAGCTGGCATTCTGCTTGCTTTTGGGAGGGCTATCGGAGAGACTGTTGCCGTAAGCCTAGTTGTGGGAAACACGTTCAACATCCATCCGAGCCTTTTTGCCCCCGGCTACACGATATCATCCCTAATCGCAAATCAGTTCGGAAACGCATTCATCTACGGGTACATGGTGAGTGCTCTCTTCGCCGCTGGATTTTTCCTCTTCGTAATAGGCCTCGTCGTGAATGTGGGTGGTCTGATCGTGCTAAGGAGGTTCTCCCATGCTCAGAGAGGTTAAGGAAAAGCTCTTCCTCTTCGGGATCGCCGTCATGACGATTCTGACCGTCCTGCCGCTGTTTCACATAATCTACAGCGTTGCAACCAGAGGCTTGCCTGTGCTGTTGAAGGGCGGCCTTGGTTTCCTGACTGGCACGCTCGCTCCTCCCGGTGATGGACTCGGCGGCATAGGGCCCGCGATTTTGGGGACTTTGATCCTTACAACTCTCGCCTCGCTCATCGGCTTGCCGATAGCCGTTATGACCGGCGTTTACGCGGCTGAATATCCGGAGAGTCTCATTGGTAGATCAACGAGAACACTTCTAACGATAATGATGGAATTTCCGACGATTCTCGTCGGACTCTTCGTCATGCAGATCCTCGTAATTCCGATGGGTAGTTACTCCGCAATTGCAGGAGCTCTTGCACTCGCCCTCGTCATGATGCCTTACGTCGCCGTTTACACCGAGGAGGCTTTCAGAAACGTCCCGTTCACGTATAGGGAGGCGGCTTTCGCCTTGGGATTGTCGAGGTTCAAAGTCGTCTTCAGAGTCCTCGCAGGAATGGCGAGAAAGGGGATCGTTACGGGTATGCTGATCGGAATGGCGAAGGTTGCAGGCGAGACGGCTCCTCTGCTGTTCACGGCGGGCGGGTCGAACAGAATTTACTTCGCCGGTATCGACAAGCCAGTGGGAGCTATCCCTCTTCTTATCTACTACCTCGTCCAGCAACCCTACGAGAACTACCACGAAATCGCTTGGGGAGCATCGCTCGTCCTTTTGCTCGTATTTTTGGCGATATTTCTTCCGCTTAGACTCAGTTTGAAGGAGGTGAAGCTATGACCGCGATCGAGACTGTAAACCTCACGATATACTACGGGCGGAAGTGCGTTGTGAGAAACGTGAACCTGAAGATTCCCGAGAACGTCGTATTTGCGATAATGGGGCCGAGCGGATGCGGGAAGTCGACACTTCTCCGCTCAT
>CBEWZU010000035.1:0-22492 GCA_965561205.1 uncultured Archaeoglobaceae archaeon
AACTGCTGTTTGTTCACGGATAAAGGAATATACACAGCAATGAAATAAAACCTCTGGAAAAGAAGAGCACTGAAATCTACGCTGGGGTAATTGACTGCTTCTCTAAAAAAACGTGGGGAAGTTTGCAGGTGACTGTTTTGTGACTCCAAAGGAAGTTCTGAGAAGAGCCAAGGAAAACAAGGTTGTATATATTGGGAGAGTAAAGAAGAACTGGATTGCTGAAGTGTTTGGAAAGAAATTCAGGATAGAAGAGTTATTCGAGAAAGAGAAGCTCTGCAAGAGGACTGTTGAAGGAAAGGAGTTTTATTTGGCTTCCAAAGTCGTTAACATTCCTGAGGTTGGGAGGGTTAAGATAGTTAAATGTCTGTATGGAAGATAAAAAAGAACCCCACTATTTAATTTCAACTGACTGGAAGAAAAAAGCAGAGAACATAATAAAAGAGTATCTCAAGAGTGGATTAAGGAAAAGCACAGAAGGGACAAATCCATTTTAAAGCTTGAGGGGAATTATTTAAGGTCTGAAAGAAGTAATAACGGTTTTATTCTGCTTATGTCCGCTTTGGCAAACTGTATAGAGTTCCTAAGCCACAAACTTGGCTTAACTTTCTACGATCTGGTTAATCTTTGCTCCATTGAAATTTGGAGAGGTTTATTTACTTGATCACATTGTCAGTTTCTGAATAAGTTTTTAAATCAACAAATTAACTATGGGATGGAGGTGGTAAATTGGACAGAGAAACCCTTAAAAATTTAATCAGATATGATTATGAGGTCGTGGACGCTAATGATACAATATCAAAGGTATTGCCTCTCTTAGACAAACTTGATCCAGATAAAGCAAGTGCATTAGTTGTAAAAGAGAACGGCAAAATTATAGGCGTTATTAGGGAACGCGATCTGATTAGGGGAAGTGCGATGACAAATCCCCATGAAACCAAGGTCAAGAACTTCACGATAAGAACTGGGGTAATCGATTACAGTGATTTTGATGTTGAAAAGGTTGTTCGGAGATTCATAGAGGATTCCACACCTTTCGTGATTATCAAGAAAGATGGCAATTACGGTGTAATCTATATAAACGATTTCCTTGAAGCGATTAAAAGCGAAGTCGGAAATATTAAAGCAAGAAGCGTTATGAATCCCGATGTTATTGTTGTGAACGCTCACGATTCAGCAGGAAAAGCACTTTCTCTAATGAGAACTAACGGTGTTGACAGGCTCGTGGTAGTTGACGAAAATCACAGAGTGGTCGGCGTGATAACAGGAAAGGACATCGTTGATAGGATTATAGCTCCAAGAAGAAAAGCAAGAATGGGTGATACAAAGGGTGAAAAAGAGAAAACTATGGCAATAATGGTTGAAAGCATAATGAGTTATCCTCCAATCACATGTTACAAGGATGACTACTTGACGGACATCATAGACCAGATGATTGAACACAAAGTTTCGAGCATCGTCGTGGTTGATCTGGACGGTACTCCAGAGGGAATAATCACAAAAAAAGACATACTCGAGAAATTTGTAGCCGAAAAGGCTCCATCAGGAGAGTTAAGAGTAGAAATCATCGTAAGGGGAACGGAAATCGACGAGTTCGATCAGATAGCATTACAGGAAGATATTCAGAGATTTATGAGGAAATTTACGAACTTCATAGGAGATGCCGTTATGTTTGTTTACATAAAGCAACACAAAGAAAGATTCAGGGCACTGCCACTGATCCATGTGAGGATTAAACTCGCATCCGACAGGGGAACGTTCTTCGCTACCGGAGAAGGATGGGGGGTTGAATTCGCCGTCCACGCAACACTCAAAAAACTTGAAAGAGAGATATTAAAAGAGAAAGATCTTTTAATGGACAAGAAAATGATCAAAAGATTCTACGAAGAAGTTCTCGAATTCTGAGGTGGTCGGATGTTCAGAATAGGAGAGGCTCTCGTTGGAACGGGGAATGAGGTGGCCCACATAGATTTGCTAATCGGTAGCAAAGATGGGCCGGTAGGTCACGCATTTGCGAATGCACTCTCTCAGCTATCGGCGGGACACACACCCCTTTTGGCTGTGATAAGACCCAACCTGATAACAAAGCCTCCAGCGGTGATTATCCCAAAGGTTACCGTAAGGGATATGAAGCAGGCGGAACTCATATTTGGTCAAGCTCAGATGGCTGTTGCAAAGGCGATCGCCGATGCGGTTGAAGATGGTATTATCCCCAAGGATAAGGCGGAGGACTTCGTAGTCATCGTTAGTGTGTTTATCCATCCGAAAGCCGAGAATAGAGAAAAAGTTTTTTACTACAACTACAGTGCAACTAAGCTCGCTTTAAAGAGGGCTATGGAAGGATTTCCAGATGTTGATAAAGTTCTATGGGAGAAGGATAGAAGCTTTCATCCCCTTGTTGGTAGAAAACTTACGAGACTTTGGGACCCTCCGTATCTTCAAATTGCCATTGACATACCTGACTTAAGCGAGGTTTTTAAGGTGATTAAGCAGATACCCGAGAGTGATCACATAATCTTTGAGGTGGGAACACCCCTCGCAAAAAGATACGGTGCCGAAATCATTTTAGAGCTAAGGAAAGAGAGACCCGACGCCTTTTTCGTCCTCGATCTAAAAACTCTTGATACGGGGAATTTAGAAGCAAGAATGGCGGCTGATGCCACTGCGAACGCCGTCGTCATCTCAGGGTTGGCTCCTTTGAACACTATAAAAAAAGCTATTAACGAGGCGAAGAAGCTCGGAATTTACAGCGTCGTTGACATGCTGAACGTTGAAGATCCCGTTAAGAGGCTTGATAAGATTGCGGAGAGTGAAGTCCTCCCCGACGTTGTAGAACTTCACAGAGCCATAGATTCTGAAGCAGAAGAGCCACCTTGGAAGTTTGCCAAGGATATTAAAGAAAAGCACAAAGTTTTGGTAGCTGTTGCTGGAGGAATCCGACCTGAAAACGTAGAGGAAGCAATAAGAGAGGGTGCTGACATCCTGATTGTGGGCAGAGCCATTACAAAGGCGAGAGATATAGAGGGGGCTGCAAGAAAGTTTTTAAAATATATGAAGCCAGATACAGATCAGTTTAGGGTTATGACGGATTTCTGAGGTGGTAGGATGTTTGCCGTGATAATAAACTTTAAAGCGTATAAGGAGGGAAGCGGAGAGAGAGCTTTAAAGCTTGCAAAAGCGGTTGAGGAAGTATCCAAGAAGACGGACTTCTATCTTGCGGTAGCTCCCAATTACTTGGACGTAAACTACATCATTAAGGAGACTTCCCTTGACGTTTTCGCTCAGCATGTCGATGCGATAACCTACGGGAGTTATACGGGAAGGATCACACCAGAAATGCTCAAAGAGAGGGGATTAAAGGGAAGCCTCATCAATCACAGCGAGAGGAGATTGAAACTTGCTGATATCGAATTCATCGTATCGAAATTAAGAGAATTGGATCTCGTTTCTGTAGTTTGCACGAATAACACTCCGACAACGGCGGCGGCGGCTGCTCTTAATCCAGATTACGTTGCCGTAGAGCCTCCAGAGCTGATTGGAAGCGGAATTCCTGTCAGCAAAGCGGAGCCTGAAATCGTTGAGAACTCTGTTAAAGCCGCAAAGAGCGTTAATAAGAATGTTAAGGTTCTGTGCGGGGCGGGAATCAGTAAACACGAAGACATTGTAGCCGCAATGGATTTGGGTGCCGAAGGAGTCCTTTTGGCAAGCGGTGTTGTGAAGGCAAGTGACCCAAAAAAAGCTTTGGAGGAACTCGTAGGGTTGAGATAAATGAAGATTGAGGAGATTTTTGAAAGCTAATTCATTTAAAATCTTTTTAAAATCATCGTCTAACTAATCTAAGAGCTCTTTCATGCTTGTAATCAACTATCGCCTTTCTAACAACTTGGTGTGCCATGCCTAATTCATATTTCATCTTAAAACTTCTCTACTTAGTAGTCAATTTTCCAACTTAAGATTTGCGCTATCCTTTCTAAAGGCTTGAAGAAAGCAATTACCTAGTTATTGTAAGCTTGATCTCCCAAGCTAAGTTGTTTTCTTGTATCTATAAAGGAGTAATTAGTTGCTCACTAGTATATGTTGTTTGATGCTCTTATTTGCGGACAACATTTAGGGTAATAATAGTAAAATTTAAAGGAATTTTTATTTTGTTATTCCTTGTAAGTAAGTGTTTAGGTGGTGCCATGGATACTCAACCAGATGCAGTTGAGAAGTTATATGCCGTGATCAATAAGCTCAACATCGATGTTGTAGAATTGGCTGATAGGGCAGGTTTAGGTTCCTTTATACCAGATAATCTGAGACAATGGAGGTGGAGTGATTTCTGGTATGAATCAAACGTCCGAAGCTTTTTAGAGTATGCTATAGAGCATGATAACAAGGAATTGGAAATGTTCTTAGAAGAACTAAATCGCAGAATACGAAAATATAACTGTTGCAGACGATTTGAAAGTAAAAAATGCGATCTTCCAAGACGGTCTTATTGGGACGATTCAGTTTGTCAAGAGTGTGAAAAATTCTTAGATAACGGTATTAAGAGTTTATTTCTAAGAGCCTTAGAATTACTGGGATACTCAATAGACGAAGATGGGTTTATAGTCCCAAAACAGCCATTAGACGCCGAAAGAGAGATTACCAAAATTTTAAGTGAAGCTGCAAAGGTCGATGTAAGGTTAGCAGAAAAACTACTTCCAGAGGATATCATAATGAAAGCGAAAGAAATGGCGGAAGTATATGTGCTGATCTACTGCATTGAGAATTCTCTAAATTCAGATTTCAAAGGAGTTGAGAGAAGAAATTAGAAGGAGAAAAATAGATACCAAAAAGAAGAAGTGGTTGCCTATAAGAGGCAAAGAGGATTTATTTTATCTGGATATAGAAGATTTAGGAAAGATTATTCAAAATAACTGGGAACTTTTTAAGAATTTCTTCCCCGAACAACATTGGATTACACAAAAAATTAAGGAAATTCAGGATATTAGAAACTTAGTAGCTCATAACAGCTATGTTGGTGAAACGGAGCGAAATCTATTGAAATCGTATTACAATCAGATACTGAAACAAATCATAGAGAACTAGAAGCTATTATCGGACTAACAAAATACGACGGATACTTTCATGCTACTTTGAATGTTCTGAAATCTGTAATCTAATAGCTAATTAGGCTCCTACAGGGAACTAAAAGATTTAAAAAGACTACTTACGATATGAGCAAACAATTTATATCCTATTTGCGTGATCTAACTACAATGTTGAAAATACTCGACACAACTCTGAGAGATGGCGAGCAAACACCCGGTGTTTCTCTAAGCGTGGAGCAAAAAGTAATGATAGCTGAGGCTCTCGATAAGCTCGGTGTTGACATAATCGAAGCTGGCACAGCCATCTCTTCTAAAGGAGAATTCGAAGCCATTAAGAGGATTAGCAACCTCGGATTGAATGCGGAAATCTGTAGCTTTGGTAGGATTAAATTTGAGGATATCGATGCTGCAGCAGATGCAGGTGCCGATACCGTATTCATAGTAGCTCCCTCCTCAGATATTCACATTTCGACAAAATTCCCCGGAAAAAGTAGAGAAGATATTATCCAGATGTCTGTAGAAGCAATAGAATATGCAAAAGAGCGTGGTTTGATAGTTGAATTTGGTGGAGAAGATGCATCGAGAGCCGATTTCAACTTCATTTTGGAGCTTTATGAAAATGCATTAGATGCAAAGGCTGACAGGCTCACATTCACCGACACTGTTGGTGTCCTGACCCCAGAAAAGGCTTACGAAATTATGAAAAAGTTAAAAGAGAGATTTAAAGTCCCCTTAGCATTTCACGGTCATGACGATTTCGGATTAGCCACTGCAAACACAGTATTTGCCGTAAAGGGTGGAGCTGACGAAATCCACGTTGCAATGAACGGACTCGGCGAGAGAGCTGGAAACGCCGCCTTAGAAGAAGTCATAATGGCTTTAGAATTCCTTTATGGAATCAAAACGAAGATAAACAAAGAGCGAATCTATCCAACATCCCAGCTCGTAGAAAAGCTGACGATGGTTAAAGTTCCCCCGAATAAGCCCATAGTGGGCGAAAATGCGTTCAGACACGAAAGCGGGATACACACATCAGCCCTTTTGAGGAACACGTCAAGTTACGAACCGATATCCCCAGAAGTCATCGGAAGAAAAAGATCTATAATTCTCGGAAAACATGCGGGAAGAGCGAGTGTCGAAGCGATAATGAAAGATTTGGGATATACGGCAACAAAAGAGCAGATGCGAGAGATACTGAAAAGAATTAAGGATATCGGTGATAAAGGAAAGAGGGTAACAGATGCGGACGTGAGGACTATAATAGAGACCGTCCTCCAAATCAAAAGAGAGAAGAGAGTCAAGCTCCTTGACCTGTCGATCGTAAGCGGTGTCCATATAATGCCAACGGCGAGTGTGAAACTGAAAATTAACGAGGATGAGGTAATCGAGGCGGGAGTTGGTGTTGGACCTGTTGACGCCGCAATAAATGCAATCAAAAGAGCTGTCAGTAGTTATGCTGATGTCGAACTCGTAAGCTACACAGTCGAAGCAATAACCGGAGGAACCGACGCCCTCGTAGATGTCATCATCCAACTCCGCAGAGGGGACAAAATCGTTACGGCAAGAGGTGCCCGAACAGACATCGTAATGGCGAGTGTTGAAGCGTTTATCGAGGGTCTGAACATGCTAATGGATTAAGATTACCGCAACAGCCCTTCCGTCTCCCAAGGTCACCCCAAGCTCCGCTACGTTAATACCCATTGCCGCAATACTCGGTCTGACCTTTTCGGGTGATACGCATTTCCCATTTTTTTCAAACTCGCATTCATCGCAAAGATCGCATCCTCCGGGGAATAGCGCAAACGCCATTGGATACGTGGGAGCTATCGAGTTCTCGATATCTACGAGAATTTTTTGCATTTCAATTTTCGATTTCATGAAGTTCTCGTAATGATAGACTATCGCCACAGCTTTTGAGTAGCTTTTAATAAACTCTTCATAGTCCTCGGGAATGTTGGGCGGGCAGGAGTATCTCCTTCCGTAATAGTTGCATCCAAATTTGCACTTCCATTGGGTTCTTTTATCTATATTCAGATCTTTTGGATCAAATTCGATTATACGTTCGATTTTTATACCCTTTTTCTCTGCATGCTCTCTTATGATCTCATCGATCATATTAGCTCTTCGAGGAGAAAGTATTAATACTTTTCAAATCAACTCATGTAAGATGAATAAAGTCGAAGTATTAGGAGTGTATGCGGCACCAAGTGTGTTTGGAGCGACTCCCGTTGTTTTGCTTAGAGATGATAGCGGAAGGATTCTGCAAATCTTTATAGGACTTGCCGAAGCCTTGGCAATACATTCCGTTTTGAAAAATCAAATCCCTCCAAGACCCATGACACATGATCTAATCGTGGATATACTCAGAAGGTTAAATGCAAAAATTGAGAAAATTGTTATCGATGATTTGGTGGAAAATACATTTTATGCAAGAATATTCTTAAGATCTGACGACATAGTTCACGAAATCGATGCAAGACCCAGTGACAGCATAGCCCTCGCTTTAAGATTTAATGCTCAAATTTTTGTGGAGGAAAGGGTTTTTGAGGAAGCCGGATATATATGGGAAATCCCGAAGGACTACGTGACCTTTGATGAGCTGTCCATGGATTAACCTTTAACAACTTTTGCAACAAAAAACCCCTCAGTATCGTTATCTTGAGGATGAATTCTAAGACACTTTTTTACTTCATCGCTGTATTTTTTGCCACTGAACTCAGTTATGGGCTCATGAGATCTTAAGGGCAGCCTAATTCTCTCAAGCTTTGCATCCGTGTTGCTCAGGAGATAGTCAATGACCTCTTCGTTCTCTTCGGGATCGAGCGTGCATGTCGAATAGACGAGGACGCCACCGGGCTTCAGAGCTCTGTATCCCGCCAAAATTAGTTCTTTCTGTAGTCTGGATAGGAATTCCACGTCTTTCTGTCTCCACAGCTTCAGATACTTGTAATTCTTCCGTATCATTCCGACATTGCTGCATGGAGCGTCTAAGAGCACTCTGTCAAATCTGTTCTCGAATCTTTTGAAGTATCTGCCGTCCTTCATGGTAACCTTCACGTTTATCGCTCCGAACTTCTGAATGTTCGATATGAGTATGTTGATCCTCGTGAACTTTACATCGTTTGCTATTATGCAGCCCGTATTCTTCATGTAAGCGGCTATCTGCGTTGTTTTCGATCCGGGAGCCGCCGCCATATCAAGAACATTCATGTTTTCTTTAACATCCAAAACGATCGGGGGGATCATGGAACTCGCCTCCTGCATAAATATCAAACCCAAGGAGAATTCCGGTGTGTTCGTTATTTCATCGTTTGACACGAAAAATCCTTCGCGGCACCAAGGGATCGGCTCTATCTCGAAATCTTTCAACCTTTCAGTGACAGTTTTTACGTCTGTTTTCAGTAGATTCACCCTGAAGCTCTTTCTCAAAGGCTTAGACATGTATTGATAGAACTCATCTGAATCGTCTATCCTTTTGTATTTCTCGACAAACCTTCTGTTGATTTCTCTGAACATCTTCTTTGACATCGACAAGATACAGAGGAGGCGAAATAAAACGTTTAGCAACAAACATTTTAAACGAACCTCTTACTATCAGCATGCAATACGAGAAGATCAAACCACCTGAAGAGGGCGAAAAAATAAGATTCGAGAACGGAAAGCTGATAGTTCCCGATAACCCTGTGATCCCCTATATAGTAGGGGATGGAATAGGTAAGGATGTTGTTCCAACAGCTCTAAAGGTTCTGAATGCCGCTGCCGAAAAGATCGGTAAAGAAATTGTTTGGTTCCAAATCTATGCGGGAGAAGATGCCTACAAGCTTTACGGAAGCTATCTCCCCGAAGACACCCTAAACGCCATAAAGGAATTCAGGGTGGCTTTGAAGGGTCCCTTAACAACTCCGGTGGGAACTGGCTACAGAAGTCTTAACGTGACTATCAGACAGGTTCTTGATTTATACGCCAATGTCCGCCCCGTTTTCTACTTAAAGGGTTTTCCAAGCCCCCTAAAGCATCCTGAACTCGTTGATCTTGTGATATTCAGAGAAAACACTGAAGACGTTTACGCTGGAATAGAGTGGCCCAAAGGTAGCCCAGAGGCTCTGAAGCTCATGGATTTCCTTGAAAGGGAGTTCGGTGTCAAAATAAGGAGGGATTCCGGGATCGGGATAAAGCCCATCAGCGAGTTTGCGACAAAAAGACTCGTTCGACTTGCGATAAAATACGCTTTGGAGAACAATAGAGAGAGCGTTACCCTCGTCCATAAGGGGAATATAATGAAATACACAGAAGGAGCCTTCAGAGACTGGGGTTACGAGGTTGCAAAGGAGGAATTCGGTGATAAAGTTATCACGGAGGAGGAGCTCTGGAACAACTACGACGGCAAGATACCAAAGGGCAAAATCGTGATCAAAGACAGGATAGCGGATAACATGTTTCAGCAAATTCTCACAAGGACGGCAGAATACGATGTTCTTGCCATGCCCAACCTGAATGGAGATTACATGAGTGATGCCGCCGCGGCTCTCGTCGGTGGACTGGGAGTAGCACCGGGTAGCAATATCGGGGATGGTATGGGCGTCTTCGAACCCGTTCACGGATCCGCTCCGAAATACGCGGGACAAAACAAGGTAAATCCAACAGCCCAAATCCTGACGGGGGCTTTGATGTTCGAATACCTTGGATGGAAAGAGGCTTCGGAAATGATCAAAAAAGCTATTGAGATGACGGTGAACGATGGGATCGTCACTTACGACCTGCACAGACATCGCGGTGGAACCCTTGTCGGAACAAGAGAGTTTGCCGAAGCCGTTGTTGAAAGAATAGACACCCTGAAGTAATATGAGAATCGCATTGCTGGGAGGAACTGGAGGATTAGGGGAGGGTCTTTCCTTCAGGCTCAAGCTCGCAGGATACGAAGTGATAGTGGGATCGAGAGATGAGGGGAAAGCTAAGGAGAGAGCTGAGAACTACAACAGCCTCGTTAAGAAGATGGGAGGTGTTCCCGACATTCGGGGAACAACAAACGAAAGAGCAGCAGAGCTCGCTGACATCGCTGTGATAACAATCCCTTGGAAGCACGCCTTTGATACAGTTGAACGGCTAAGGGAAAAGCTTAGGGGAAAGATCGTTGTATCACCCATCGTCCCGATGGAAATCGATAGGGAAGCGATATATACGCCACCTGAGGAGGGTTCTGCCGCATTAAAGCTCGCAAAAATCCTGAAAGAAAGCAAAGTGGTCGTAGCCTTCAACAACATCCCGGCAAAGCGTTTTGCCGATCCCGAAGAGAGATTGGGATGGGATGTTGTTGTTTGTTCGAATGACGAAGAAGCCAAAAAAACGGTTATGGAGATAATTTCAAAAATAAAAGGATTAAGAGCTTTAGATGGGGGATCTCTTGAGAATTCAGCATTCATCGAATCGTTGACGCCTTTTTTAATTAATCTCGCAAAAAGAAACGGGATGAAAGACATTTCAATGAAATTCCTATGATAGCTGGGATTGATGAGGCGGGAAAGGGATCGGTGATAGGTCCCCTTATTGTTTGCGGTTTCGCATGCGAAGAAGATAAAATTCCTCTCTTAAGGGAGATGGGAGTCAGGGATTCGAAAAAAATTCAGAAAAAGAAACGTGAGCTCATTGCGAAAGATCTTATGAGGCGTTTTGATTATAGAATTCTTGCTATCAGTGCAAAAGAGATCAACACAAGGATGGAGACTGAAACTATAAACGAAATCCTCAGGGATTGCTGTCTTAAATTGATAAAGGAGATAGATGCCAAAATCTTTTACGTAGACAGCTTTGACGTTAAGCCTGAACGTTTGAGTAAATGGCTTGAAGAAAGAACTTCCAAAAAGGTTTTTGCCGTCCACAAGGGAGAGCAATACGAGGTGGTTGCCGCGGCATCCATAATAGCGAAATACGAGAGGGACAGATTAATCGAAAAGCTAAAAGAAGAGTTCGGAGACTTCGGTAGCGGTTACCCTTCAGATAAAAAAACCGTAGAGTGGTTAAAAGAAAATTTGAATGCTGAAATAGTCAGACGAAAATGGAAAACCCTATTAAAGGTTAATCAAAAGAGGTTGTCTGATTATGCCCTATGAGGATTTGAGAGATTTCATAAGGAGACTTGAGGAGGAAAACGAGCTCGCAAGGATAAAAGAGGAATTCAGTGTTGAGTTGGAAATCACCGAAATTGCGGACAGAGCCGTAAAGATGGGCGGAAAAGCACTTTTTTTTGAGAAACCGAAAGGATACGACATCCCGGTTCTGATCAACGCGTTCGGAACTGAGAGAAGAATGAAACTCGCCCTCGAGACGGATAGATTTGAGAGCATCGGTGAGAGGCTGATGGAACTTGCAAAAATCCAGACAAAATCACTATTCGATGGGATAAAGGCTGCTAAGGATTTTGTAAATTTCATTCCGAAAAGGGTTAAAAAGGGAGCAGTGAAGGAAGTAATCGAGGATAAACCCAATCTCTTGAAATTCCCGATACTGAAATGCTGGCCGAAGGACGGCGGTCGGTTCATCACGCTCCCCGTTGTAATAACGAGAGATCCCGAAACGGGTGTTTTAAACGCTGGAATGTATAGAATGCAGGTTTTTGATGAGAGAACGACGGGAATGCACTGGCAGATCCACAAGCACGGAGCTCTCCACTATAAAAAGGCAAAGGAAGAAGGTAAAGACAAAATAGAGGTTGCCGTAGCCATTGGTGTGGATCCCGCCATCCTTTACGCCGCCACAGCTCCCTTACCTGAAAATCTAAGTGAATTTATGTTTGCCGGATTTATAAGAAACAAGAGGGTAAAGATGATCGATTGTGAAACCGTAGATCTACAGGTTCCAGCGAATGCAGAGATCGTCTTAGAGGGATACGTCAGGATTGATGAATTCAGGATTGAAGGCCCCTTCGGAGATCACACGGGATATTACACGCCCCCCGAACCTTATCCCGTCTTTCATGTGGAGTGCATAACCCACAGGGAGGATCCGATTTATCACGCCACAATTGTGGGGAGACCTCCGATGGAGGACGCTTGGCTCGGAAAGGCTACGGAGCGAATTTTTCTGCCAATTCTCAGAATGATACACCCCGAGATTGTTGATATCAACCTACCCGTTGAGGGTGGATTCCACAATATCGCAATTGTCTCCATAAAAAAGAGATACCCCGGTCACGCAAAGAAGGTTATGTTTTCGATATGGGGAACTGGAATGCTATCCCTGACGAAGATTGTGATCGTTGTTGATGACGACGTGAATGTTCATGATCTTGGAGAGGTTATATGGGCGGTTACGAGCAGATTCGATCCCTCGAGGGATGTTGTTATAATTCCCAACGCACCCCTCGACAGCTTAGATCATTCAAGCTATCTCCCGAATTTAGGGGGGAAACTCGGAATCGATGCGACAAGAAAGTGGGGAGAGGAAGGATATGAAAGAGAGTGGCCCGACGTTATTAAGATGGATGAAAACGTAAAGAAGAAGATAGATGAAGTCTGGGGACATCTGAGGGAGATTATCAGAAAAGATTAACGTATTTAAAATAATTAAAAATGGATTTTTGACAAAATAGAGCACAGGTATTCCAACAAAAACCTTATAAACGCAAGAGATAACTACTTTCATGCCAGAAACCAAGGCAAAGTCGTTACTAATCGATAACAACAAGTGCATAACTTGTGGTATATGTGCTTCGTTGTGTCCTCATGATGCTCTGACAATCGTCGATCGAATCCCAGAAGTAACGGGAAAGTGCAGGGTTTGCGGTCTGTGTGCTTCGAGCTGTCCATCAAAGGCGATAACAATGGCCGCCAAAAAATTCAGGGATGAAAGTCTCGTGGAAGAAATCGACGGGGACATCGTTGTTTTCTCTTGTAGGAGGATTAAGAAGACCGTCGATGCCTGTGTGGTTTCGCTTCTGTGCTCTTCAAGAATCGACATCTCTCTGATAGCAGATGCCTTTGTAAAGGGTGCTAAATGCGTGATAGTTTCAACTTGCGGAAAGGATTGCCGCAATTATCCCGGTAGTGAAGAGGCAAAGAGCAAGGTGGAAGCCTTCAAAAGGATTCTCAAAGCAATCGGAGAGTCAGAAGAACGGATCCTTCTTGTTGAAGGGGATTTCGCTGAGGCGGTCGAATCCATGAAGGGGAGATTCACAGAAAAGGTGGAAAAAGCTGACCTTCTCAAGTCTATTACGCTTAACCGAGATTTAAGAGCATTAATCGCAAAAATGAGATCGATAACCGAAGAAGGCAATGCTTACGGCGAAAGGATCCCGTCCGAAAGATTTGAGAAAATCCTTGACGATGCTATCGAGAGGGCAATGAAAATCTCCATGATAATGAAAAACCTTGACGGGGGTGCCACTGTCTCAGAACTCGTCGAAAAGACCTCCATGAGCTACAGGGATGTTATGGACACGATTCTCGAAATGAAGAAGAGAAATCTTGTTGAGATTGACGTTGGAGATGAATTAATCGTAAAAGGGGTGAGTTCATGACGGGTGCCGTCCTCGTTATCGGAGGGGGTATCGCGGGAATCCAAGCAGCTTTGGATTTGGCTGAATCGGGGTTTAAAGTCTATCTGCTTGAGAAGAATCCCGTAATTGGAGGGAGAATGTCCCAGCTCGACAAAACTTTCCCCACGAATGACTGTTCGATGTGCATTCTCTCACCAAAGCTGAACGAGGTGGATAGGCACGAGAACATTGAGCTGATAACGAACGCTGAACTTCTATCAGTCGAGGGAGAGGCTGGAAACTTCAAGGTGAGGATAAGAAAGAACCCCCTTTACGTTGATCCCGATAAGTGCACCGGATGCGGACTGTGTAGCGAGGTCTGTCCCGTAGATGCTATCGACGAATACAACGAGGGGTTATCTTACAGATCAGCTATCTACCTTAGGTATCCGCAAGCCGTCCCCAAAGTCTATGCGATTGATAAGGATAGGTGCATCGGTTGCGGGATTTGTGCAAGTGCTTGCCCCGCCAATGCCGTCGATTACAATCAGAAGCCAAAGGAAATGGAGATAAAGGTAGGATCGATCATCCTCACCCCGGGTGGAAAGCTTGCGGACGCCGTCAGGAGGGAGGAATACGGCTTCGGTCTTTATCCTAACGTCATAACGAGTATTCAGTTCGAGAGATTGCTTTCCGCAACGGGGCCGTTCGAAGGACACGTAGTCAGGGCGGACGGCAAAGTCCCGAAGAAGATAGCAATACTCCAGTGTGTTTGCAGTAGGGATGCGAAGACGAATCCTTACTGTTCATCAGTGTGTTGCACCTACGCCACGAAGCACGCCATAATAGCTAAGGAGCACATCCCCGATGCGGAAATCCACATCTTCGCAATGGATGTCAGAACATTCGGAAAGGGATTCGAGGAATATGCTAACAGAGCTAAGGAGGAATTCGGGGTCACTTTCCATAAAGCGAGAGTTTCGGTTGTCCTCCCAAAGAAGAACGGTAATCTGATCGTTAGATACGAGAAAGACGGAAGAACTCACGAAGAGGAATTCGATTTGGTCGTCCTTTCAGTCGGATTCGAACCTCCGGAGGATATGAAGAGATACGCCGAAATATTGGGCATAGATCTGAACGAATACGGATTCGTGGAAACCGACACATTCAATCCGATCGCTACCTCAAGACCCGGTGTGTTCGTGGCCGGTGTCGCTTGCGAACCCAAGGATATTCCAGAGAGTGTTGCCCAAGCCAGCGGTGCTGCCGCCAAAGCCTCAAGCATAATCGCCTCAGAGAGAGGAAAGCTCGTCACAAAAAAGGAGTATCCTCCTGAGAGGGATGTCACGGGAGAACCTCCGAGGATCGGAGTCTTCGTGTGCCACTGCGGGATAAATATCGCTTCGGTCGTTGACGTCGAGAAGGTAGCGGAGTTCGCCAAGACTCTTGACGATGTTGTCTACGCGGATCACCTGCTTTTCACGTGCTCCGCTGATGCACAGGAGAAGATAAAGCAGGCAATCAGGGATTACAACCTCAACAGGATTGTGGTGGCGGCGTGCACCCCGAGAACCCATGAGCAGTTATTTAGAAACACCCTGAGGGAAGCTGGATTGAATCCGTATCTCTTCGAGTTCGTAAACATCAGGGAGCAATGCTCTTGGGTTCACGAGGATAAGGAAAAGGCAACGGAGAAGGCGATGGACCTCGTTGCTGCAGGAGTTGCCAAGGCGAGGTTGCTCGAACCCCTTCCCTATATCGAGGTCAATGTAACTAAGAGAGCCCTCGTAATCGGAGGAGGTCTCGCCGGAATGACCGCCGCATTGGAATTCGCAAATCAGGGAATCGAGACGTATCTCATTGAGAAGGAGAGCGAACTTGGTGGAAATCTAAAGCACATATTCTACACAATCGATGGAAGGGATGCCCAGAAGCTCCTGAGAGAGCTTGTTGAGAGGGTTGAGAGCAATCCGTTGATAAAGGTGTTCAAAAACGCAAAGATTGAAAGCGTTGAGGGATTTGTAGGCAACTTCACCACGAGGATTTTGGCGGAGAGAGGCACCGAAGAGATCAAGCACGGTGTTATAGTGGTGGCAACGGGAGCCAAAGAATACAAGCCGAAGGAATTCCTCTACGGACAGCATCCGCGTGTGATAACGCAGGTGGAGCTTGAGGCAATGCTTGTGAATGACAATGTTCCGAACGACGTAATCATGATTCAGTGTGTTGGAAGCAGAAACGAGGAAAGACCTTACTGTAGCAGGATATGCTGTCAAACTGCTATAAAGAACGCCCTTAAGATCAAGGAGAAGAAACCCGACGCCAACGTGATAATTCTCTACAGAGACATTAGAACCTACGGGTTCCTTGAAAAGTATTACGAAGAAGCTGCTAAAAAAGGTGTCGTTTTCGTCCGCTACGATGAGAACAATCCCCCTAAGGTCTTCAAGGGAGAAAACGGGAACCCCGTCGTTGAGTTCTACGACGAGATTTTGAAAGACACAGTCATCGTCGAGCCTGAGTTTGTTGTTTTAAGTGCCGCCACAATCCCCAACGAGGATAACGAAGAGATTTCGAAGATGCTCAAAATCCCGCTCGACGCAAACGGATTCTTCTTAGAAGCACATCCGAAGCTGAGACCAGTTGATTTCGCCTCCGAGGGAATTTATCTCGCCGGAATAGCCCATAGCCCAAGGCTAATTCCGGAAACGATTTCCTTAGCGTGTGCAGCGGTTTCAAGAGCCATGACAGTCCTTTCAAAGGATAAAATAATCATGGAGGCTACGAAAGCTGAAGTGGCAAGGGAGAGATGCGATGCGTGCGGAATGTGTGTTAAAGCCTGTCCGGTCGGTGCCATAGAGATCATCGAGATCGAGACGAGAGCTGGAAAGGAAAGAAAAGCCTCAGTCAACAAAGCCGTCTGTTTGGGATGTGGAGTATGCAGTGCCGTCTGTCCCAAAGCCGCGATAGTCGTGAAGGGATTCACCTTCAATCAGATTAGAGAAATGTTGGATGAGCTTGCCGAGGTGGTAGAATGACGGATCCTAAGATAGTTGTTTTTGCATGCAACTGGTGTAGTTATGCCGGAGCAGATCTCGCCGGAACGAGCAGACTGAAGTATCCTGAAAACATTAGAATCATCAGGGTTATGTGTTCAGGGATGGTAAATCCCGCATGGGTTCTCAGAGCGTTCAGACAGGGTGCCGATGGCGTTGTCATAGCGGGGTGCCATCCCGGTGACTGTCACTACACGGTAGGCAATTACTACGCGAAAAAGAGATACGTTCTGCTGAAGGAGCTTATGAAGTTCGTCGGATTCGATCAGGAGAGATTCAAGCTCCTCTGGGCTTCCGCATCCGAAGGAAAACTTTTCGCTGAAGAAATGACGAAATTTACCGAGAAAATTAGGGAGATGGGTAAACAGGAAAAGCTCAGGAGGAAGATAGAATGATCGAGAAGATTAAGGAGGAATGTCGTAAGATAGAGGTTGATGCGATAATCGGATACAGGAAGAAGGAGGGCGAACCTCGGGAGGTCTTACACGTTTTTAAACCTAATGAGATCGATGAGATCACTTTTTCGCCCATGTCCTTCAACAACCCCGCAAGACTTCTCATGGAAATTCTTCCCGACGTGAACAGGGTGGCAGTAATCGCAAAGGGGTGTGATGTTAGGGCGATAAGGGAGCTTGTAAAGGAAAACAAGATCGATAGAAACAAAGTCTATATCATTGGGGTATCATGCGACGGCGTCGTTGACTACAGAAAATTTAGAAGGGCTGTTCAATTCAAACTAAACGAGATCGAAAGCGTCGAGCTTGAGGGTGAGGATCTGATTGTCAGGGCAAACGGGAAGGAGCAGAGGATGAAGTTCGCAGACGTGATGTGCGAAGTTTGCAAGCACTGTCCGAATCCAACGCCAAAAGATTACGATGTCCTTATAGGGGAACCTAAAGAGGGGAGAGAAGATTTCTCAGATATCGAAGAGCTTGAGAAGATGAACGCTGAGGAGAGGTGGAACTACTGGATGGATGTTTTCAGTAAATGCATCCGCTGCCACGCTTGCAGGCAGGTGTGTCCGCTCTGCTACTGCGAGGAGTGTCTCGTCGATCCCACAAATCTTGCGATATCTCCCATGACAACTGCCGAAGAGAAGGCGAGCTATCCGAGGGTTCTCGGAAAAACCGTGAATCCTTCTGATAATTTGATCTACCATCTCGTTAGGGTTCTGCACCATGCGGGAAGGTGTGCCAGATGTGGAGAATGCGAAAGAGCCTGTCCGATGGAGCTTCCTTTAACAAAGCTCGAAAGGAAGCTCTGGAAGGTCGTTCAAGAGGAATTCGGTTACAATCCCGATGAGGATATCCCGTTCCTTTCAAAGCTTGATATGAGGTGATTAGGATGATTTACGAGGGTGATTTCCTTAAAGATGTCATAGACAAGCTAATCGAGGAGGGATTCACAGTATACGCACCCGTTAAAGTGGGGGATTATCACGTCTTCAAGAGGGTGAGTGGATCGGAGGAAGCCGATTTCAACTACATAAACACGAAACTTTCCCCGAAAGAGGTTGTATTCCCCGAAAACGAGATTCTGATCAAATACAGTGAATGGATTGAAGATATTCCCCTTAGCAACGAGAAGACAGCAGTTGTGGGAATAAGAGCCTGCGACGCAAGGGCGATAAAGCTTTTGGATAGGGTATTCTTGGAGGATGTCGTCGATCCATACTACAAGGCGAGGAGAGATAATCTACTGCTGATCGGGTTCGCCTGCGACGAAGCCGGGGATTACTGTTTCTGCCAGAGTCTCGGAATCAATCCGAGGGAAAGTGATGATGTCGATATCTTCGTGACCAAACTGGACGGAAAATTCTTCATCGATATCGTAAGCGAGAATGGTAGGGAAATCGCACAGAAATTCGAACTGAAAGAGCCAGCTGATGAGGATGTAAAAGCAAAAAGGAAAGAACTGGTATTCGTGAAGTCCGTGAATACGGAGAAATTAATCAACAGAATGAAGGAAGCCTTCGAAAGTGAATACTGGAAGGATGTTGCCCGGAACTGTATAAGCTGTGGAACCTGCACATACCTGTGTCCAACGTGTTACTGTTTCGACATCTATGACGAGGGGGAGCACAGGGGTGTAAGGTTAAGAGCTTGGGATAGCTGTCAGTTTCCTTTACATACCCTCGAAAGCTCAAGCCATAATCCCCGTCCGGAGAAGTGGCAGCGACTTAGAAATAGATTTTACGACAAGTTTTACGCGATGGTCGTAAGGAAGGGTGAGATTTACTGCGTCGGATGCGGGAGGTGTATTGAGTCCTGTCCGGTGGGGATTGACATCGCCGAGATCATTACGGGGGTGAAATAATGGAGAATCCTTACGTTCCTTATAAAGCTGAGATAATCGAGATAAAAGACGAGGTAAAGGGTCCGAGACCCATTAAGACTTTTAAGCTCCGATTAATCGACAGGGAGCGTTTCGACTATATATCAGGTCAGGGTTGCCTTATATCAGTCTTTGGTAGGGGAGAGAGCTGGTTTACGATCGCCAACTCACCTACCCGACCGGATCTTGAGTTCAGCGTCCTGAAGACTGGAAAAGTTACGACGAAGCTCCACGAGATGGAAGTCGGCGACATCGTCGGTGTCAGAGGACCTTTGGGTAACGGATTCCCCCTTGATGAGTGGAAGGGAATGAACATCGTGACCATTGGTGGAGGTATCGGCCAGACGCCTCTCAGAGCAATCTACCAATACGTGATCGATAACGAAAAAGATTACAGTGATCTCACGATCATCTACGGTGCCCGAACGTCAAAGGATTTGTGTTACAAGGAGGAGCTTTTCCAGCTTATAGAACAGGGGTATCGTGTTGAGCTGTCCATCGATAATCCAGAGCCAGACTGGCCGTATTTCGTGGGATTCGTTCCCGATAATGTTAAGAGAATCAAGCCAGATCCGAAGAACACTATCGCGATCACATGCGGACCACCCATAATGATTAAGATCACGTTGAACGTTCTGAAAGATCTCGGATTCAAGGAGGATCAAATCTACACAACCCTTGAGAGGAGAATGAAATGCGGTATCGGAAAGTGTGGAAAGTGCAAGATGGACAGCCTTTACGTCTGCCGGGACGGACCCGTTTTCAGATACGATCAACTCGCATCACTACTTGAGAGGTGATATCATGATCGATCTCAGAGAAAGAGATCCCGATCTGTTAAAAACCCTCATAGAATTGGGGGGCGAGGATCTATTAAAATGCTATCAGTGCGGGACGTGCGTTGCCGATTGTCCCACCGGTATTACTGAGGAGAATTTAAGTCCCAAAAGGCTTATCCACATTGTGAAACTTGGATTGAGCGAAATCCTGATCGACGACGAATCGCCATGGATGTGCGTGACTTGCACAGCCTGTGAGGAAAGATGTCCGAGGGACGCGAAGCCGTTTGAGATAATACTGGCGATAAGGAGATGGCAGTGCTTGGAGGATGAGACCTACATTCCGGGAGCTCTTGCGGAGATATACGAAAGGGGGCACACTCAGAACGTGATCAATCCCATGAGGGATGAGCTTGATCTTCCACCAATAAGAACAGTGGCGGCTAACGGAGAGATGTTGGAGAAGTTCAGGGAGCTTTTAAGGGAGACCGACGTCGTGAAGAAGCACGGATACATGTTCGGAATAAGGGGGTGATAGCTTGAGGATCGGACTGTTTTTAGGATGCAACATGCCCGCTCTGAGACCCGATACGGAAAAGGCTATAAGAGTTTCCCTAGAAACGTTGGATGTCGAGATTGTCGATCTTGAGGGTGCCGCGTGCTGTCCGGCTTACGGAACATTCTGGTCAGCAGATGAGGACGCCGCCCTCGCCGTATGTGCTTGGAATTACTCTATCGCCGAGAGGCTTGGAGTTGACATGGTGGTTCAGTGCGGAAGCTGCTACTCCACACTGAGGGTTGGGAGGCATAAGCTCCTCAACGGAAAGCTGAAAGAGATCAACGAGAGATTTCTGTCTAAAGTAGGAATGAAATACGAGGGAAAAAGCACAACAAAACACATAACGGACTTCATGTTCAACGATATCGGGGTTGATAAAATCAAGGAAAGTCTGAAATTTTCGATGGATGGTTTGACCGCTGTCGTCCAAGTCCCGTGTCATGTGATAAGACCGAGTGAGATTTTGGGATTTGACGATCCTGAGAATCCTAAAGTCCTTAAGGAGCTTACGAGAGCATTAGGTGCCGAAGTTCCCACTTTCACAAGGGATAAACAGTGCTGTGGTGGTGCAGGAGGATTTACGAGGCACAACAGAAAGGCGGCGATGGAATTCTTAAAGCTCAAGCTCGATTCGATGAAAGAGGAGGTTGATCCCGACTGCATTGTAGTCTCGTGCATTACCTGTCTGATGTGGATGGACGAGGCTCAGGAGGAAATGAGGAAGCAGGGAATGATAGATTACAAAATCCCCGTTTTCGATTACAATCAGCTTCTTGCGATATGTCAGGGGCATGATCCCTCCAAAGTTTCGAGGATTGCGGCAACTCCGAGGGATGAAGTGATAAAGAAAATCTTAGAAAACAAACTCTAAATTTTTTATGGATGTAATCATTTTGATCGGGAATATTGAATAGCATTTCGAAATTTTTATTAAAATTATTGTTAGCAAAAATAGTATTATGAAACTAATTGAATACACCAAAATCTTTTCAACTCTTCTTAACCGTGCCAATAGCGAAAAGGTTAAATGGATATTTCAGTGAAAGATTAAGAAATGAAATATTTTTCAAGTTTTTGTTATTTCTTATGAAAGAGGTGACGTTTCTATGGGTGTGGTTGAAATCAAAGTTAGAGTTCCAGATGGAATGGAAGAGAGATTTAGGAAAGTGGTTGAGGAAATAGCAAAGTTTTACAATAGAAGAGATCGTCTATTTGAACTTATAGAGAAGCTGAAAGGGTCGATTGAGACGGATAAGTCTTGGAAGGATTTAAGGTTTGAAGCTTATGAGCAGGATACTCGTTGATAGCTCCGTAATTATTGAAAGCCTTAAGGGGAACTAGAAAGCCTTAGAGCTATTTCGCAGTATAAAGGATGACGAGCTTGCAATAAATCCAATTGTTTTCAGTGAGGTAGTTTACATCTTTATGAGATATGGGAAGAAAGACGTAAACAAGGTTTTAGACCTATTAAACTCGTTCATCATGCTCGATTTAACCAAAGAGATCGTGAAAATTGCCGAGAATTACATCGTCAGATTTAAGCTCTTCCCAAATGATTCCTTGATATTAGCTACATGTAAGTATTACGGATTTTCCATCGCAACACTCGACAGCGATTTTGAGCTGAGTTGTAAGTCTGAAAGTATCGAGTTTATAGGGAGGTCGTGATGATGTTTTACAAGGAGACGGAGTTTAAGGATACTGAGATTGGCAAGATTCCAAAGGATTAGAAGATTGTTAGGCTTAAGAATTGTGCAGACATTATTATGGGTCAGTCACCACAATCTTCCATCTCTATAACACGGAAGGAAATTGTTTACTATTTCTACAAGGATGTTGCCGAATTTGTTAGAGAAATTTCGGATTACGTAATAGAAGAGATAAGGAGGTCGAAAGTTGAATCTTAAACGAAATGAAGAAGGAACTCGGCATATCTGAAGACGTGAAAGTAGTTGTGAAGCCTATGAAAGCTGCGTCTGTAACGTTGGGAAAAAACGAGATAAGGTTAAACAGAAATCTACTCGACTTAGATGAAGATTGCATAAGGTATTTAATCTTGCATGAGTTAATCCATATAAAACTGAAAACTTACACAGAAGCATTTTATAAGATACTTTATCGAATATTTGAAAAAAGTAAAATTGAAGAAATCGAAAACGAAATACTACACAAACTTTTAAAGAATCTACGATGAATTTAGCAATACTCTTCAGCGGCGA
>CBEWZU010000036.1:0-22108 GCA_965561205.1 uncultured Archaeoglobaceae archaeon
ATTTCAACGTGATGACCGATTACGATCGTTTGTGTGCTGTCAATGCTGGAGTCATGTCCTTACCAGCTGATAATGTTGATGTGCTGAAAATCCTGTCTTCATTGGATATTCGTTTCTTCTATGGTGAATTGACGAAATCATGTTACCTATTTAAGATCAGCTGTGCCGAGCCAATTCTACCGAACGCCTGGCAGACGTAATAAAGCTCACTAACAGTGCCTTTATCTTAGAGACGAACGGACTGATGTTAGGATATTCCCCAAAGCTCGCAGATCTCTGAAAGAACTCCTCGTCGAAGATGTTTGTATATACGTCGCTATCCCGAGAAGCCTGATCTCAATCGGTGTCCTCCCCCTTTCAAACAAATTTACCTCCTCAATCAGCTCTTTCAGTCCATCAAAATTTGTTGAAAAATATTCTAAAAAGGTAAAATTTACGCGGGTCTTATACGCCTAACTGAAAGTTATGGTAGGGATTAGAACTAGAAATAAAAACGCCGGGGGAGGGACTTGAACCCTCGCGTGCCAAACGGCACACGGGCTCTCCAGGCCCGCGCAGTGCCTCTCTGCAACCCCGGCTCTCTTTAAGCTACGTCTATATTGTTTATGAAGGTTTTGGTATATTTTCTCTAAAAAGGAAAATTATTTAAATTAATCAATTAATAATTAATCATGAACAAATGTCCTCGATGTGGCTCTGAGCTATCAGTAGAAGAAGAGGAACAAACGGATATCAAAAGAGTAAAGAAAAAATGCAAAAAGTGTGGCTTTGAAAGCATCGAGTATTCCCATTTATAGTGATTCTTCATCGTTACCTAAAACTACAGTCCACCACCATCTCGCCATATCTACTAGGTCCTTACTAAACATTCCAGAGAGTCGGTATTCTCCATTTTTTATGATAATCAAGCCAGCACCCAGTAGCTTGTTCCTCATTGAATAGAAGGAGGATTTTCCCATTTCAAGGAATTTTATTGTTTCTTTCCATTCCTCAACCCTTAGCGGATCTTTGTTTTTCTGTCTTTCTTCAATTAGTGTGATAAATTTCACAGCTTTTAGAGCTAATTCTTCTTTTCTGAAAATTCTTCTCATTAGTTCGAGAAATGGATTCCTTGATTGAGTTATCCTCGCATTCGTGGAGCTTCTAACTATTATCGATGTCGATGTTTTCGGAGCATCACTAACTTTCATATTAATGACTACGCAAAAAGATTTTAAAAACCTTAACAGAAACTCATCCAGATGATAATTGCTCTTCCGAACAAAGGCAGACTTAGCGAACCCTCGATAGAGATACTCAGAGAGGCTGGAATCAAGATAGATTACGAAAGTCGGAAGCTAATCGCTCCAACAAACAAGGAAGGAATATCCGTTCTTTTCGCAAGAGCACGGGACATACCGGAATACGTTCACAAAAATGCGGCTCAGGTCGGTATTACGGGGATTGACTTAGTTGAGGAGTCGGGTGCCGATGTTGAAATACTTATAAAGTTAGGGTTCGGAAAAGCAAGACTCGTCATAGCCGTTCCCCTTTACTCAGGAATAGAAACTATATACGATCTTGAAGGAAAAACTATCGCAACTGAATTCAGAAGAATTACTGAAAAATTCTTTAAAGAAAGGGGAATAAACGTAGATATAATAGAAGTTGCCGGGGCTTGTGAAATCGCTCCCTCTATCGGAATAGCGGATGCGATCGTAGATTTAACCTCAACAGGAACAACTCTAAAGCTTAACGGACTAAAGGTAATTGAAGAAATTATGAAAACAGAAGCCGCCCTTATAGCAAACAAAAAAGAACTCAACGACTTCAAAGTCCAAGCACTGAAAACTGCAATTCAAAGCGTAATAAATGCGAGGGGAATGGTTTACTTGATGATGAACGTTCCCGAAGACAGGCTTAGCGAGATTAAAAGAATCACTCCGGGACTGAAGGGACCCACAATAATGAAAGTGGAGGCTAATGGAATGCTCGCCGTTCATGTAGTTGTTCATGAAAGTCATCTATTTGAATTAGTAGAAAAACTGAAAAACGCCGGTGCACGGGATATTCTTGTCGTTCCGATCCAAAGACTGATTTTCTAACGAAAATTATTTAAATTGCACCCTTGCGCAAATACTCAATGTTCCGCAAAATACTTATCGCAAATCGTGGCGAAATTGCGGTAAGAGTAATGCGCTCTTGTAAAGAAATGGGTATTAAAACCGTAGCTGTCTATTCTAAAGCTGATAGGTGCTCTTTCCATAGAGTATATGCCGATGAAAGTCACTGTATTGGAGATCCAGAGCCTAATAAGAGTTACCTGAAGATGGATGCGATTATTGATGTAGCTAAAAAAAGCGGCGCCGAAGCCATCCACCCCGGTTACGGTTTCCTTGCAGAAAACCCAGAATTCGCAAGGAGATGCGAGGAGGAGGGGATAGTCTTTATCGGACCACCTGCAGATGTAATTGAGGCAATGGGTTCAAAAGTAAATGCAAGGAAGCTTATGAAGGAAGCGGGCGTTCCCGTAATACCGGGAAGTGATGAGATAAAGAGTTTCGACGAGGCAGTAGAATTCGCTGAGAAAATCGGCTATCCTGTCGCAGTAAAAGCAAGTGGCGGCGGCGGCGGGATAGGCATAAGCATAGCGAACAATGAGAGTGAGCTTAGAAAAGCATACGAAAGAAGTAAAAAACTTGGAGAGAAATACTTCGGAGATCCCACGGTTTATATTGAAAAGTATTTTCCCAAACCAAGGCATATCGAGTTTCAAATTCTTGCCGATGACGAAAAAGTAATCCACTTAGGGGAGAGAGAGTGTAGCATTCAGAGAAGGAATCAGAAGCTAATCGAAGAGTCTCCTTCTCCGATATTCAACGAAGAAATGAGAGAAAAATACGGAAAGATTGCCGTAAAAGGTGCCAAACATATCGGATACAAAAGTGCCGGAACGATGGAATTCCTGTATTATGACGGAGAGTTATATTTCCTTGAAATGAACACACGATTACAGGTTGAACATACCGTGACGGAAATGGTGACCGCCTACGACATAGTTAAGCGGCAGATTATGATTGCCTATGGTGAAGGGATCGGTTTCGATCAGGAAGACGTAAGAATTAGAGGTCATGCGATTGAATGCAGGATAAATGCTGAAGACCCCATCACATTTCTTCCGAGAAGCGGAAAGATCGTCCATTACAGATCCCCGGGTGGGTTCGGTATCAGGGTGGACAGCGGAGTTCATATGGGTTACGTAATACCCCCATATTACGATTCAATGATATCGAAATTAATCGTATGGAGTAACACGCGATTAGGTGCTATCGCAAGAATGAGAAGGGCGCTATATGAATACGTAATAGAGGGTGTCGAGACGAATATTCCCCTCCACATGGTAATAATGGAGGACGAAGAGTTTGTGAAGGGGAATCTCCATACGAAATTCATAGAAGAAAGAAAAATTCCCGAAAGAGTTCTTGAATCGATTAAAAACATCAGAAACCTAAAGACAAGACTTGATGAAATTTTCGGAGAGGGGAGAGAAGAGATCCGTAAGGATCTGATTGCGGCTGCGGTTTCCGCAGTTATGACATACATTCAGAGCGAAAAGAAAGCGCGGGGATTGATTCAGGAGAGAACGGATAGCAGTTGGAAGATGTTCTATAGACTCCGCCAGCTGGGGAGAATCTGATGCCAGACGAAAAGCTCGCGAGGGCTTTGAGAGCGAGGATAAGAAGGAGGATATTACGGGAGATAATCAAGTGTGGAAAGTTAAGTGTTGGAGAAGTTGCGAGAAGGTTGAACATCACGGATTATTCGGCTTCAAGACACCTTAGACTTCTTTATGACCTCGGAATAGTTGATTTCGAATCGAAACACCCCGAGAAATACTATTACGTCAAACTAAAGTATTTAAAAGACTTATTAGATGCCTACGACAGGGTTGTCAAGGAATTGGAGGTGAATAAATGAAAGCCGTGATAATAATGGGATCTCCTAAAGATCTTGATTACGGTAAGAAAGTTGCTGAAAATCTCTCCTTTTTTGGAATACAGTCCGAGTTAAGAATTGCTTCAGCACACAAAACCCCTGAGAAGGTTCTTGAAATCATAAAGGAAAATGAAGAAAGTGATGTCGTTTTCATTACCATAGCCGGAAGAAGCAACGCATTAAGCGGTTTTGTCGATGCAAACACAACGAAACCCGTTATCGCCACACCACCTATAAGTGATAAATTTGCGGGAATGGATGTTCTATCCAGCTTGAACATGCCCTCCGGTGTTTCTCCAATGGTTGTTCTTTACGCTGAAAATGCGGCGCTCGCAGCGGCAAAAATCTTCGCCCTGAAATATCGAGAGATCGAAGAGAAGGTTAAAGAGTATCAGACACTAAAGAAGAGAGAGGTTGAAGAAGTGGATAGGAGGGTCAAAAATGGGTAGTGTGAAAGATCTTGAAATAATAAAAAAGCCGGATAAAGATAAACACGGAATCGGAAGGTTTCACTTTTCGGACAGATATTCCGTTTTCGATTATGGTGAAATGCCCGATGTAATCGAAAACAAGGGAAAAGCCCTTTGCATGCTCTCCGCATACTTTTTTGAAATTCTTGAAAAGGAGGAGATAAAAACCCACTACGTGGGTCTTGTAAAAGATGATAAAATCTACAGATTCGACGAGATTGACGAGCCCACGAATATTATGGAGATCAAGCTCGTTAACGTTGTAAAGGATTACGACGAAATCAAAAAGCTTAAGGGGAATTTCTTAATCCCATTGGAGGTTATCTACAGAAATACGCTTCCAGAGGGAAGTAGCGTTTTTAGGAGGCTTGAAAGGGGTGAGATAAAATCAGAAGATTTGGGTTTGAAGGAAATGCCAAAACCCGGTCAGGTTCTTGAGAAGCCGATAATCGACTTTTCTACAAAACTTGAGGATGTTGATAGATATCTAAAAAGGGATGAAGCGATGGAGATTGCAGGATTAAGCGAAGAGGAGATGGAGAGATTGATAGAAACCGTCAAAAAAATCAACGACATCATAACGCGCGAAACTGCTAAAGCGGGAATTTCCAATGAAGACGGGAAGATAGAGTTCGCTTTCGATGAAAACAGGGAGTTGATGGTGGTGGACGCCGTCGGAACCCCGGACGAATGTCGTTTTAGGTTTGAGGGAATTGAGATAAGTAAGGAAATCCTCCGAAAGCATTACAGGAAGACGGAGTGGTATATGAGAATCCAGATCTTCAAAGGTGAGGAAAACTGGAGGAAATTGGTCGGAAAACCTCCAAGATTGCCACAAGAGCTAAAAGAAGCGGTTTCCCAGATGTATATGTCCTGTTGCAATGAGATTACAGGAAGGAAGATTTTCGATTCTCCTCCGCTTAAAGAGGTAGTCAAAAGGATTAGGGAGGTGTCAAATGGTTAAAGCTTACTTAGCATTGGAGGATGGGACGGTAGTCGAGGGGAAAGCCTTTGGTGCCCTAAGGGATGCTGAAGGTGAACTCGTTTTCAACACGGCGATGACTGGATACGTTGAGGCATTAACGGATCCAAGTTATAAGGGACAAATCCTCATGATGACGTATCCCCTTATAGGGAATTATGGAGTTTGCAGAGAAGATTTCGAAAGCGATGGAGTTAAAGTAGAGGGATTTGTCGTAAAGGAACTGTGTAAGCATCCAAGTAACTGGAGAAGCGAAATGAGCGTTGACGAACTTCTTAAGGAGTTTGACGTCCCCGGTATAGAGGGTGTTGACACAAGGATGCTAACAAAAAAGACAAGAATCTACGGATCGATGAAGGCTGTGATCGCCGTGGGCGAGCACGATAAAGAAGAGCTAATAGAAAGGGCGAAGAGCCAGCCTTCGATATCTGATAAGGATCTTGTAGATAAGGTTTGCGTAAAGGAACCGAAAAGGATCGAGGCTGAGAAATCTAAATACGAGGTTGCCTTAATCGATCACGGAGTGAAGAGGAGCATAGTGCGGAATCTGCTAAAGAGAGGTGTCAGCGTCACTTTCTACCCCTTTTATTACGATGCGAAAGAGATACTGAAAGAAGGATACGATGGGGTCTTTATCTCGAACGGTCCCGGAGATCCCGCAAGGGTAAGGAAATCCATAGAGAACATCAGATTTCTCATCGGAAAGATTCCAATCGCCGGAATATGCTTGGGACATCAGTTAATCGCATTAGCGTTGGGGGCTAAAACTTTTAAGCTAAAGTTCGGGCATCACGGAGCAAATCAACCCGTAAAGGATTTCGAAACGGGGAGAGTTTTCATCTCATCTCAAAATCATAATTTCGCCGTTGACGAGAGGACGCTACCGAAGGATGTTAAGGTGACTCAGATTAATCTGAACGATTACACCGTCGAGGGGATGGCTCACAAAGAGCTTCCGATAATATCGGTTCAATACCATCCTGAAGCTGGACCGGGACCCCACGATACTTACTTTTTCTTCGACGAGTTCGTGAAAATGCTGAGGTGATCTGATGCCGAAAAGGGAGGATATAAAAAAGATCATGGTCATCGGGAGCGGCCCGATCATCATCGGTCAGGCGGCCGAATTCGATTACTCTGGAAGTCAAGCCTGTAAAGCCCTGAAAGAGGAAGGATACGAGGTAGTTCTCGTCAACTCGAATCCCGCAACGATAATGACAGATCCAGAAATGGCTGACAGAACCTATATCGAGCCGCTAACTCCAGAGGTAGTCGCAAAAATAATTGAAAGGGAGATGCCAGATGCCCTCCTTCCGACTTTGGGTGGACAGACCGCACTTAACGTAGCTGTAAAGCTAAGCGAGATGGGGGTGCTGGGGGAGCACGGCGTGGAGCTAATCGGTGCCAAAGTTGATGCTATCAGGAAGGCTGAGGATAGAGATCTCTTCAGAAAAGCTATGGAGAATATCGGCTTAGAAGTTCCGAGGAGTGAGATAGCTAACAGCGTGAACGAAGCTCTATCCATCGCCGACGAGCTCGGCTATCCCGTCATTGTCAGACCTGCCTTCACCCTCGGAGGAACCGGAGGCGGTATAGCCTACAACAGGGAGGATCTAAAGAAGATTGCGGAGAAGGGATTGGAGCTTTCGATGATCCACCAAGTTCTGATAGAAGAGAGTGTAATCGGGTGGAAGGAGTTCGAGTTAGAGGTCATGAGGGATAAAGCCGACAACGTTGTGATTATCTGCTCCATAGAGAACTTCGATCCGATGGGGATCCATACCGGAGACTCGATAACTGTAGCCCCAGCCCAGACCCTTACGGATTACGAGTATCAGAAGTTGAGGGATGCGGCGATCTCCATTATCAGGGAGATAGGTGTGGAAACGGGGGGAAGCAACATTCAGTTTGCCGTTAATCCGGAAAACGGGAGGTTTTTGGCGATCGAAATGAATCCCCGAGTTAGCCGTTCGTCCGCCTTAGCATCCAAAGCGACGGGATATCCCATAGCAAAGATTGCCGCAAAGCTGGCTATCGGATACACCCTCGACGAAATTCCAAACGATATTACCAAAGAAACCCCAGCAAGCTTCGAACCCACCATAGACTATGTCGTGGTCAAGATTCCGCGTTTCGCTTTCGATAAATTCCCGACCGCCGATAAAACTTTGGGAACCCAGATGAAAAGCGTTGGAGAGGTAATGGCGATAGGGAGGACGTTTGAGGAAGCTCTACAGAAGGCAATAAGAAGCTTGGAAATCGGGAGGTATGGTTTGGGAGCTGACGGGAAGGATAAAAGGGTCAGCAGGGACGAGATCGTTAGGAAGCTTGCGATACCAAATCATGAGAGAATATTCTACATAAAATACGCCTTAGAAAACGGATTCAGCGTCAAAGAAGTAGCCGATCTGACGAAGATAGATCCCTGGTTTATAGAGAAGATTAAAAACATAATCGAGACAGAAAAAGAGATCAGATCGAAAGGCTTAACCAAAGAAACACTCAGGAAATCAAAGCAATTCGGATTCAGTGATTACCAGCTTGCAAGGATATTTAACAAAACGGAAAGAGAGATCAGGGAGCTAAGGAAGAAAATGGGTATCAAAGCTGTCTATAAGATGGTGGATACGTGTGCGGCTGAATTCGAAGCAAAGACACCGTATTATTACTCCACTTATGAAGAGGAGAACGATTCAGTTCCCACTAAGAGGAAGAAGATAATCATCCTCGGAAGCGGCCCGAACAGAATAGGACAGGGAATTGAGTTTGATTACTGTTGTGTTCACGCAGTTTACAGCGTCAAGGAAGAGGGATACGAAGCAATTATGATAAACAATAATCCTGAGACGGTATCAACGGATTATGACACTTCCGACAGACTTTACTTCGAGCCGATAACCCATGAGGATGTTATGAACGTTTATGACAATGAAAAGCCCGAAGGCATCTTCGTTCAGTTTGGTGGTCAGACTCCCCTTAACATCGCTAAGGATCTTGAGGAGAGCGGTGCCCGAATTTTGGGAACCTCCGTCGACTCGATAGACATAGCAGAGGACAGGGAGAGATTTGCGGAGATATGCCGGAAGCTTGGAATCCCCCAGCCCGACAACGGAATTGCCCACAGCATAGAGGAAGCAAAGGAAGTTGCGAAAAGGATCGGGTATCCGGTTCTCGTGAGACCGAGCTATGTGTTGGGTGGAAGGGCGATGGAGATCGTTTACGACGAGGAGACTCTCGAAAGATACATAAGCGAGGCTATCGAGGTTAGTCCGGAAAAACCTATACTGATTGATAAGTTCTTAGAGGATGCGGTGGAGGTGGAGGTGGACGCCCTTTGCGACGGCGAGGAAGTCCTAATCGGCGGGATAATGGAGCACATCGAAGAGGCTGGAGTCCACAGCGGAGATTCAGCATGTGTTTTACCGCCACAGAGCATTCCGAAGGAAATAATCGACAGGATAATCGATTACACAAGAAAACTTGCGTTGGAGCTTAAAGTTATCGGTCTAATTAACATCCAGTATGCTGTAAAGGGTAACACCGTTTATATCTTGGAGGCAAATCCGAGGGCAAGCAGAACAGTCCCATTCGTGAGCAAGGTAACGGGGATTCCTTTAGCGAAAATTGCGGCGAAGCTAATGCTCGGAAAAAAGTTAAAAGATCTTAATTTAAAAGAGAGAATATTTCCAAAGCATGTGGCGGTTAAAGAAGTCGTTTTCCCGTTCATCAAACTGCCCGGAGTTGATCCCGTCTTAGGTCCGGAGATGAAGTCAACGGGAGAGGTTATGGGCATCGATTACGATTTCGGGATCGCTTACTACAAGGCTCAGTTAGCCGCTGGGATGGAGCTTCCCCTAAGCGGCACAGTCTTCATAAGCGTCAGAGACAGGGACAAACCCAAGATTCTTCCAGTAGCTAAGAAACTTAAAAGCCTTGGATTCAATATCGTCGCTACCGAGGGGACAGCAAAATTCTTAAGAGAGAACGGAATTGATGCAAAGATCGTTTTAAAGGTCAGTCAGGGGAGGCCCAATATCGTCGATGCAATAATCAACAGGGAAATAGACCTTATCATAAACACGCCGAGTGGGAAAAAGGGAAGAAGTGATGGATACGCTATAAGAAGGGCGGCGGTCGATTACAACGTCCCCTATATCACAACGATAAGTGGAGCTTACGCAGCGGTCAGAGGAATAGAAGCGATAAGAAAGGCTAAAATGACAATAAAAAGTATTCAGGAATATCACCGGGAAAATGAAGATTAAGGATATTTTAAAAAAAATAGATGGGAAAGAGCTTTCAAAACTATTTCTGCTCAAAATATCGGAAATAGCGAACTTGGATATTGAGAGATTCGAGAGGATCGGCAAGCCTGAAGCCGTTCTCGCCGAGTTCAAATCGAAAGATGAAATAAGGGAGATCGTAAAGAGATGTGTCGAAGAAGATAAACCCATACTGCTGACGAGGCTGAGAGAGGAGCACTTCGAAGTCTTAAAAGATTTTAACCTGAAATTGAACAGAAGGGCGAGAACGGCATCCCACAAAAGGATGGATGAGAATTCGGGAAAGGTTGCAATACTTGCGGCTGGAACTTCGGACATCCAAGTCGCCGAGGAGGCTAAGGAGACTGCGGAATTCCTTGGATTGAAGACGCTGACATTCTACGATGTCGGGATTGCGGGGATCCACAGGCTGATAGAACCTCTTTCAAAGATTAAAGAGGAAGACGTAGATTCAATCATTGCGGTTGCGGGAATGGAGGGTGCTCTCCCATCGGTTGTGGCAGCTCTCGTTGACATCCCAGTCATCGCCGTTCCAACATCGGTGGGATACGGAACAAATTTAGGCGGCTTCACAGCCCTGTTCTCAATGCTTCAGAGTTGTTCCTCTGGGGTCGCCGTCGTGAACATCGATAATGGATTTGGGGCTGCCGTATTCGCTTATCTAATTTCAAGAAGGGTAAACCGATTTAGGTGAGAATACTTTTAAAATTTGGAAAATAACTAAATTCTATGTTCGTTATAGATTCAACCGTGATATTCCTGAGGAAGGCAATCTTCGATAAAATGATAACGATCCCCGAGGTAATCGAGGAGATAAAAGACTCGAATTCCCGTTTGTATCTCTCCCTAATCAATCTCAAAGTTGAAGAGGCAAAAAAAGAATTCATAGAGAGAGTTAAGGAGGTTGCGAAAAGAACGGGTGACATTTACCGACTCAGCGATACGGACATAAAGCTGTTGGCGAAGGCTCTTGAGCATAATGCCGTTATAGTCACCGATGATTACTCGATTCAGAATGTTGCAAAAAAGCTAAATCTCAAGTTCGAGAAAGTTATTCAAAAGGGTATAGAAAAAGAATTTAAATGGATCAGAGTATGTATTGGTTGTGGGAGGCGAACCGAAAACGAAATTTGTGAGATATGCGGTAGCCCGACAAAACTCAGGAGGGTGAAAAGATGAGCAAAATTGATGATCTTATCGAAAAAGCCAAAAAGTTAAAGGAAAAAGGCTTAACAACAGGCGAAATTGCCGATGAGCTTAATGTATCAAGGGAAACAGCCTTATGGCTCTTAACAAAAGCTAAGACGGAATTACCACCATCCGATGTTTACATTAACATGAAAACATTATCCTCATCATCTTCAAGACTGAGAAACGTGGCGAGGATTCTCGCAGATATGATTAAAAATAAAGGAAATCCAGAAGTTATTGTAGGAATAGCCACCTCGGGGATTCCCGTTGCAACCATGGTTGCAGAAGAACTTGGATGCGATCTTGCGGTTTATTTCCCAAGAAAATTGAAGTGGGATGGCGTGGAAAGCCACGTTAGCGGAACTTTTAGTGAGAATTTTGCAGATGTTACGGGGAAAACCTGCGTCATTGTGGACGATATAATCTCAACGGGCAGAACTATCTCCGAGGTCGCCGAGAGCATAAGAAGGAGAGAGGGCAGGATTCTCGCCGCCGCTGTCATAGTCGATAAAAAAGCTCAAGAAGAAATCGAAGGAATTCCGATTCTCAGCGTTCTTAGAGTGTTTAGATTGTAATGAAGATAAAAATCGTTATCCCAGCGCTGAACGAAGAGAAGAGCATTGGGGAGGTAATAGAGCGCTTTAAAAAAATCGGTTACACGAACATCCTTGTCGTTGACGGACACAGCACAGATCGGACGAGAGAGATAGCAAGGGAGAAGGGTGCCGAAGTAATCATCCAAAGCGGAAAGGGAAAAGGTCAAGCGATAATGGAGGCTTTCAAACTCGTCGACGACGATATCATCGTTTTGATAGATGCGGATGCCACATACCTTCCAGAAGAGGTCGAAAAGCTTATAGAACCCATAAAAAAGGGAATAGCAGACCACGTTGTGGGAAACAGATTTGCGAATTACGAAAAGGGAGCTTTCACCCGAATGAATTTAATTGGCAATAGGATCCTAAACTTTTTTTTCAGGGTTCTCTACGGAGTAGATCTACACGATATACTTTCAGGATACAGAGCCTTAACGAAAGAAGTGTATAAGTCCGTGAATCTCGAAAAAACAGGATTCGAAGTGGAGACGGAGCTGACAGTGGAAACGATATCAAAGGGTTTCAGAATACTTGAGGTTCCCATAAGCTACAAAAAGAGGGCTGGAAAGACAAAGCTTCATCCCCTTAAGGATGGTTACAGAATTTTCTCGACGATATACGGCTTACTAAGCAGATACAGCCCAAGTCGTTACTTTTATCTTTCGGGGTTTCTTTTCACGGTGCTCGGATTAATCGGTGGCGTTTACGTCGTTTACGACTGGTTCCGAAATGTGTCACATTTCCTTCTCGTGACCCTTGTTTCAATGCTGATAATTTCGGGGTTACTGCTTTTCTCAGTCGGTTTGCTTAGCGATTCTTTTTTTAAGGTAAATATCGAGATCAGAAGGGAACTTAGAGAAATCAAAAGGAGACTTGATGAATATGAAGGTAAAGGAGATTGAAGAGCTATTCCGCTCTGATCTACACGAAGTTGGGATGGAGGCGGATAAAATAAACGGGAAACTCGTGACTTTCACAATAAACAAACACATAAACTACTCCAACGTTTGTGTCTCAAAATGTCCGATATGTGCATTCCATCGGACGAAAAATTACACGATGAGTGTCGATGAAGTGGTCAAAGAAGCTTTGAAAGCTGTAAAGCTCGGAGCCGTTGAGATCCATATCGTCGGTTCCCACAATCCCGAGATCGGTGTTGAGTATTTCGAAGAGATTTTCAGAAGGATCAGCGGGGCTGGAGCGACTGTCAAAGCTCTGACAGCAACCGAAGTGAGCTATTACGCAAGAAAAGAGAAGATGAGCATTAGGGAGTTTCTTAAAAGACTAAGGGATGCGGGTTTGAGAATCCTACCGGGAGGTGGAGCTGAAATCCTCTGCGATAGGATCAGAAAGATTATCTGTCCCAACAAAGCCAACTCGGACGAGTGGCTTAGAGTGATGAAAATAGCCCATGAGGTTGGATTAAAGAGCAACGCGACTATGCTCTTCGGACATATCGAAAGCTATAGAGACAGAGCGATCCATCTCTACAGATTAAGAAAGCTTCAGGATAAGACGAGGGGTTTTTTATCCTTCATACCTCTCGTTTTCCATCCTGAAAACACATCCTTTGATTATCTGAGAAAGACGAATCCAGTTGACGTGTTAAAGACGGTAGCAGTTTCCCGGATAGTTCTGTCGAACTTCAAGGGGATAAAAGCTTATTGGGTAATGCTCGGTGAGGAGATTGCCCAGATCGCCCTGAACTACGGAGCTAACGATCTCGACGGGACGGTAATGGGGGAAAGGATTGCCCACTCCGCCGGAGCAAAAACCCCCGCCGAAATTGCGAGGGAGAAACTGATAGACATGATAAAGGAGTCCGGTAAGATTCCGGCAGAAAGGGACGCTCACTTCAACATTCTGAGGATCTATGAGGGTGGGTAAGTTCGGTTTGATCAACAACTACCTTCCCTACTATTACGTGGAGAAATCGGGAAAATACGAGATTGTGGAGAGCTATCCGAAAAATCTTGCTAAGATGCTTCTTAACGGTTCAATCGATTACGCTCCCGTTCCAAGCTACTTCTATTTAAAGAACAGAGATAAGCTGAGGAGATTCAGATTCTGCGTTGGTGCTGACGGAGAGGTCTACAGCGTGATCGTTGTTTCGAAAAAGAAAAGGCTCGATGACTCTCCAATCGCTGCAACAACAAAATCCATGACGTCCGTTAATATGCTAAAGATCATAAAAGAGGAGAAAGGACTGATAAACAAAATAGTTCCGTGCAATGGGAATTTCTTCGAAATCTTAAGGGATTTCGATCATGCTCTCGTTATTGGAGATGAGGCAATAAAGGCAAGAATGATATTCAGGGTAGTCATGGATATCGGGGAGGAGTGGAAGGAGATCACGGGACTACCCGCAATATTCGGGATAGCGGCATCTTTAATCGATGCTGAGAGTGTTGACAGGGACATTCTTGAGTCATACAGGAGGGGTCTGAAAAATATTGATTGGATAGTTGAGGAGGCTAGTTTGAAGTTTAGAATGCCGGCCGAATTTCTCAGAACATACTTCAAAAAGCTTATTCACAGGATGGGGAAAAAAGAAGAAAAAAGCCTTGAGATTTATGAGGAGATGTTAAATGAAAACGGATTACTTAGAAAAGAATCTTAAAAACGAAGATTTAAGTTTCGAAGAGGCATTAAGTCTATTTGATCTTGATATTCATGAACTAGGAAAGATAGCGAACGATATCAGGAAAATTAAATGCGGTGACTTGGTTGCGTTCGTAATTGACAGGAACATTAACTACACCAACGTTTGCGTTTCGAAGTGCAAGTTCTGTGCTTTTTACGCAAGAAGGAAGGAAGAAGAGTTCATCCTCAGCTACGATGAGATCCTTAAGAAAGTGAAGGAGGCTGTGGAGTGCGGAGCCACCCAGATAATGCTTCAGGGAGGGTTGAATCCCGATCTCGGATTAGAATGGTTTGAAAAACTGTTTAGAGAGATTAAAAGAAGATTCAATGTTCACATTCACAGTTTATCTCCTCCGGAGATTATTTTTCTTGCAAAAAAAGAGAAATTAAGCGTGGAAGATGTGCTAAAGAGACTTAAAAAGGCTGGTCTGGACTCTCTACCGGGAGGTGGCGCCGAAATCCTATCGGATGAAGTGAGACTGAAGATCAGCAACAAGGGAAAAAGCGACGAGTGGATTGAGGTCATGAGGACAGCCCACAGACTTGGAATGAAAACAACTGCCACGATGATGTTTGGACACATCGAGAGGGAAGAGCACATAATCGAGCATCTTTTCAGAATAAGGGATCTCCAGAGCGAAACGGGGGGCTTCACAGCCTTCATCCCATGGACTTATCAGCCGGGAAACAACGAACTGCAGAGGATCGTGAAGAAGAAGGCGTCACCCGTTAGTTATCTTAAAATCATAGCGATATCGAGGATAGTCCTGCACAACATAAGGAATATCCAAGTCTCTTGGCTAACTCAGGGAATGGATGTAGCAACCCTTGCCTTAGAGTTTGGGGCAAACGATTTCGGCGGAGTGATGCTTGAAGAAAACGTAGTTAGGGCAACGGGAAAGGATTTCAAGCCAGCTAAGATGGATGAAATAATTTCAAGGATAAGATCCATCGGGAGGATTCCGGCGAGGAGGGATACATACTACAACATTCTTGAAGTGTATTGAAGCAACTGGACAATTCTCTCGGAATATTTTGCAAGGAAAGCACCGAGTATTGATGTGAATATTATCGCCAGCATTACGATGGATATTACGTTGGAATCACCGTAAGTGTAAACTAAGAAGGCGGAGAATTCACCCCTCGCAATTGTTGACAGTCCAATCTCAATTCCAGAACTAAAAGATCTGTGGATTTTAAATCCTGTAAGAATTCCGGAGAGAATCTTCCCAATTATGGAAATCAAGATTATAACAAGGGATTCCAATCCCTTTAAGGTGATTTCGGCTGATGATCCAAAAAAGAAGAAGAAAATAGCTAAAAACACTTCTTTAAAAGGTGTTATCATTTCGCGAACCCTCCTTACACCCGAAAGTATTAAACCCAACATGATGGAGGCGTAAGCCAATGGGATATCAAAGAATTCTTCGAAGGCTATGCTGAGAAGGGCAATTGAAAATGAAAAGAGAACGGGGACTTCGTCATCCCTTATGAAAATTCCTTCTATACTTTTAACCCTTTTGGAGAGATATACCGCTAAAAGTGTGAAAACAGATAGTTTTGCTAAGAATATAACAATAGATGTGAAATCAAGATCGTTTAAGATAATCAAAAGGGCTATGACGATATCCTCAAAAACCATTAACCAGACAATTGTCTCGGCTTCCTTGTAAATAAGTTTTCTGTTCTCGATTAGCGACTGAAGGACAATTGCAGAACTCGATACGTATAGGGCTGACGACAGAATAAAAGCCTGAGAGTAACTGAATCCCAACGCTAACGAAACAAAAAAGATCAGAGGAAAATTAACGATTAAATCGAACATTCCCGCAGAGAAGATCATCCTTCTTTTTCTCAGAATCTCTTCGGGATTTATGTGCAGCCCTATGTAAAATAGTAAGAAAATCACACCCACCTTAGACAGGAATTCAGCTATTTCACTTTGGATTATTACTCCCCATTCGCCTAATACCAATCCGGCTGTGATGTAGAGGGGTATCGTGGGGAATGATAATTTCTTTGAAATTAATGCAATTAACGAACAGATTACGGCTGCAAATACGATTTCCATTTACTTCCCCAATATTTTCTCTTCAAACAACTTTATCTGATCCTTGCTTCCGATTACAACCAGCGTATCGTCGTCTTCAAATGTGAAATGGGGTGGGGGGCTGATAATTGTTTTCCCCCTTCTTGAGACTGCGATAACGGTGACGCCCGTTTTCTCCCTTATAGCAAGTTCCTCAATCGATTTTCCCGCAAGGTTTTTCCCCACGCGGTATGTATGCATTGCGACTGTTAATTCTGGAATCCCAAGAAAATCCACTTCTACACTCTCCTTTTCCCTTTCAATCGGAGCACCCCCAAGAATGCTTGAAAGCCTCTTAGCTTCGCTTTCTGTAAGTTCAGCAGAACACAACTTTTTGCATTTTTCTTGAATGTAAAGCTGAATTTTTCTGTTCATTAAAAAGATGATCGCTATTTTCTCACCGCTTTCGGTTTCAAGTTCATATTTCGTCCCGATTCCGTTCATTTCTATATACATGTCCCATCTTGAAATCAGAAGTTTATAAATCTATTTAAATTGCTAATGAGAACTAAAAGCATGAAGGAGATTAGGGGACTTCTCTTGGATGTTGATGGGGTTATTTCGAGGGGTGGAAAACCTATCGAAAGAGCCATAGAAGGATACAAACTCCTTAAAGAGCATGGGATCAGGACTGTCTTCGTATCTAACAACTCAACGAGGAGTCGAAGATTCACCCTTGAAAGGTTCAGAAATTTCGGGCTTGACGTTACGGAAGACGAAATCGTCATAGCAACCCATGCGACCGCAAGGTTCATAGCAAAAGAAAAACCGGGAGCGAAAGTTTACACCACAGGAGAAGAAGGTCTAAAAGAGGAGCTGAGAAGCGAAGGTCTGAACATCGTAGAATACACCGAAGCAGAATACCTTGTCGTAGGATCGAATAGGGGGATTAATTTCAGGATATTTACGGAAGCTCTGAGATTGGCTTTGAAAAAAGAAATAAGATACGTTGCCGTTAATCCCGATAAGATATTCCCCGCCGAAGACGGGCCAATCCCCGGAACTGGATTGGTGATAGGAGCGTTATACTGGATGACGGGAAGGAAGCCCGATGTCATCGTAGGAAAGCCCTCTCGGATTATAATGGAGCAAGCCCTTGAAAGGTTGGGACTGGACAGGGAGGAGGTTGCGATTGTGGGAGATCAGATCGACGTTGATATAAAGGCTGGTAAGGATGTGGGGATAAAAACGATCCTTGTCCTTTCGGGTGTGACGACAAGGGTAAACTACAAAGAAATGGTGAAGAAGCACGGGTTGGAACCCGATTACGTTTTCGAAGATCTATACGAAGTGGCTCAAATCCTGATATCCGAGAAGTAATCTTTTTCATAGCTTTCTATTTCTCCCATGTCCGAGAGTTCTGCAAGCTCTGGGTCTATCGGTATCTCAGCGATTACTTTCAGACCGTATTTCTCAGCCAAGTTCTTGGCTTTTCTCTCTCCGAATATGTGGGCGACGTGACCGCATTTGGGACACTTATAGTAGCTCATGTTCTCCACGATCCCTATCACGGGAGCTTCCATTTTCTTAGCCATGTTCAAAGCCTTCTCAACAATGAGGGACGTGAGCTCATTCGGGGAAGCGACCATTATCACGCCGTCGAGCTGAACGGACTGCATCAGAGTAATTGGAATGTCTCCAGTTCCCGGAGGCAAATCAAATATCATGTAGTCGAGAATCCCCCAGTCTGTTTTTGCGAGGAGATCCTTTAGAACCCCTGAGATTAAGGGCCCCCTCCAGATCACTGGGACCTCTTTTTGAGGCAGAAGGAACTGAAGCGACATCACCTTTATTCTGTATCTTCTTGTTTCAACCGGAATCAACCCGTATTCGGAAGATTCCGGCTTCGCTTCGTCTAAACCGAATAACTTTGGAATACTTGGCCCCAAAAAGTCTACGTCGAAAATTGCGACTTTCTTATCTTCTTTCGCGAAGTGGATTGCTAAGAGGGCGGACACCGTTGATTTCCCGACGCCACCTTTGCCACTCATTACGGCGATTTTTTTACCTACTCTGCTGAGTCTGTTCCGGATTTCCCTTTCGATTTCCTCCATTCTCTTTCTGAATTCCGTCTCCCTTTGCATAATTTCGAGTCTCCGAATGTGTAGATATGTTTTGCGTAATTTAATAGGATCTCAAAACATATATTTTCGATATCCTGATCAAGGACTGAACCAGTCCATACTGTGCATTTCTATCTCTCTCTTCTTTTTTTCCATAAATCTCTGGACTGTGGAGTGCTGAGCACCTTCTATGAGCATCATTATAGCTTCCCTTGCAGCCGCAACATTCTCTACAGGTCCGATTATCGAAACAAACTTATCGTAAACGGATACGTTAACGTTTAACGTCTCTTCGATTATCCTCCTTATTTTCCCCTCCTTTCCGATTATCCTTCCCTTAATCCTGCTCATGGATTTGGGAGAAACGTATTCACTCAGATCTATGCTTTCGAATACTGTGAAATCGTCTTCCAAAATTTTCATTGCAATCTCGGAATTGAATCCCCTTGATATGGCATTTATAACATCCCTTGCTTTTAAAAAACCGACTGCATCTTCTCCCCTTGTTATTTTGACTACTCCGCTTTTGCTGTCAATCCTGATTTTGCAACCCGTTTTTTCCTCAAGCTTTTTCTTTACTTCACCCTCTTTTCCGATGATAACGCCTATACGATCAGAGGGTATTTTTATCTCAAGGGTTTCCACTTCAATCACCTCTCACATAAGATTGAAAGCTCCTAAAATCCTCTTTTATCCCGAATTTTGAGAAGAATCTGATAATATTTTTCAGATCTCTTTCAAGATACGAAGACGCAAGAGGATGATCCTTCAGAACCGATTGTCCCATATCGATGAAGTATGGATCCTCACCTTTCAAAACGATATTGTATTCGCTTAAATCTGCGTGAACGAGCTCGGCATCCTGATAGAGCTTTCTTAAGTTCTCCTTAATCTTTTCAAAAAGCTCGTTCAGATCAACGATATCGGGAAGCTCTTTTTTCAGTTCGAAAAGAGTCGGATAAGGCTTCTCATCTTCCCCCAAAAACTCCATTATGAGAACGTTCCTAAAATATTTATAGGGCTCGGGAACGTTCACTCCAGCAGAAAAAGCCCTTTCAAGATTTCTAAATTCCTTTTCAACCCATATAAAGATGAGATCTTTCCGCAAGATCCTTCTTAAATCGAATCTTTTGTCGCCGAAAAGGTATTCATCCATTTTGAAAAATTCGCTTGTCTCCATCCTATAAATCTTGACGGCTATCGGCTTTATTTCGCTGTTCACCTTTCCATCCGCGTAGAATACGTTAGCCTCCTTTCCGGTGCTTACAACTCCTCCGAGGGCTTGAATTAATCCCTTGCTTGCGAGCTTGTAGAGGGTTTTTAATGTCCTTTCGTCAAATACTTCGGCGTAAATCTTTCTCGATTCGCTGTCCTTTTCCTTTATCCTTAGCTTGTCCAGTATCCTATCGATGTCTCTCATCAGAACTTAAGATATCCTCTCGACTCCAGCCACTCCACTTGCGGATTCGTATATCTCCAGATTACGTCCGCCCTTTCGTCTTGGAACTTCCATGGGACTACAATGACCACGTCACCCTCCCTGATCCATATCTTCTTCCTCATCTTTCCGGGGATTCTCGCAAGCCTTTCCTTTCCGTCCTCGCATTTCACCTTGATGTGTCCCGCACCGAGCATGGATACAACTATCCCAAACATTTCTCCCTTACTTCTATCCGGTAGTCTTACTCTTACAACCTCATCACTCAAGTCACCACCCCATTTCTTTTAATTTCTTTCGAGCATCCTTTAATATTTCATTAAGATATTTCGCAACACTCATTTTTAAATCTAATGGGTGCAGACATCCCTTAGCGTAATCTTTAGCGAGATCTTCAAAAGATTCGTATTCGACATCCCCTCCGAACTTTTCATCCCTTTCGATGGTGATCCTGCCAAATCTTGGGAAGATATGATATCTCATTATATCCATAACGGGATTATTTTCTACAACCTTTTCGGGGCAGAAAGCTTTTTTAATCTTTCTTTTAACATCCTCTTCGCTATCTCTCACGGAAATGTAGTTCCCCTTTGATGAGCTCATTTTTTCTCCATCAAGCCCCACAAGGATGGGTGTATGAATGCAGATCGGCACCCTATATCCCAATTTTGGAAGGTTCTCCCTTGCGAGCATGTGGATCTTCCTCTGATCCATTCCGCCCACAGCTACATCAATCCTTAAATGGGCTATATCGAGGGACTGCATTAACGGGTAAATCATCTGAGATACCATGGGATCTTCTTTCCTCCTGCTGACTTCATCCATGCTTCTTCTCGCCCTGTTTATCGTTGTGATTCTCGCCATCTTCAGGACATCAAGGACGTAATCCTTTTCGAGCTGATATTCACTTCCCAAGACGAATTCAGTCTTGCTTTCATCGAGTCCGAGGGCTATGAAGGCGGCTTTATTGTATTCAGCGACCTCTCTGATCCCGTCAAAATCACCCTTTTCATTCAGATAAGCGTGAACGTCTGCAAGGAGAACAACTATCTCGAATCCAACTTTCTGAAGATCCATAAGCTTCTGAACGGTCATCATGTGACCTAAATGGATTTCGCCGCTCGGCTCGTATCCGACGTAAGCTCTCGGTTTATCGTTTGTTTCGAGCAGTTCTTTAAGCTCCTCAAGGGTAACAACCTCTTCGACGTTCCTTGTTGCTAATCTGAGCTTATCCTCAATATCCATATCAAGATGTAGGAGGATGAATTTTTAAAGCTTCCCGATTACAGTATCCTATGGGTTCGGATATCGGTGAAATACTCGAAAGAGAAACGGTTGAATTGGATCACTTTTCGGGAAAGAAAATCGCAATAGATGCGTTTAACACCCTATACCAGTTTGTTACAACAATAAGACAACCCGACGGAACACCCCTTAAAGATTCTCAGGGTAGGATCACATCCCATCTATCAGGGTTACTCTACAGAAACGCCAACCTAATTGAAAACGGAATAAAACCGATCTACGTTTTTGACGGGGAGCCACCGAAGTTCAAAGAAAAAGAACTCAGAGAGAGAAGCGAGAGGAAAAGAGAAGCCGAAGAGAAATGGAGGATCGCCCTTGAAACTGGTGAGGATGCCAAGAAATACGCAATGATGGCGGCTAAGGTTGATGAATTCATTGCGGAATCCTCGAAAAGGCTGTTAAAGCTTCTTGGAATTCCCCATGTGGATGCTCCGAGTGAGGGGGAAGCCCAAGCGGCTTACATGACGAGAAAGGGAGACTCAGATTATACGGGAAGCCAAGATTACGACTCGTTGCTTTTCGGATCGCCCACCCTTGTGAGAAATCTAACTATAACGGGAAAAAAGAAGCTCCCCGGAAAGAATGTCTATATCGAAGTAAAGCCTGAGGTAATTGAGCTTGAAAAAAATCTAAAAAAACTCAAAATCAGTAGAGAACAGCTAATAGATGTTGCGATAGTTGTAGGAACAGACTACAATGAAGGGGTTAAGGGAATAGGTGTTAAAAAGGCTTTAAAATATATCAAAACTTACGGGGATATATTCAAAGCCCTAAAAGCTTTAAAAGTTGAAATCGAGAATCTTGAGGAAATACGAGAATTCTTCCTAAACCCGCCCGTCACAGATAATTACAAGATAAAATTCGGAAAACCCGATAAGGAGAGGGTAATAGAATTTCTATGTGAGGAACACGATTTCAGCCGAGAGAGAGTGGAGAAAGCCGTGGAAAGGATAGAGGAGAATATCTCAACGAGTCAAATAACCCTTGACAGGTGGTTTTAATGCACCATGAAGTGGATATAGATTACAAAGTGGATGTGGTGACGGTATCAACATCAAGGTTTAAGAAATACG
>CBEWZU010000037.1:0-21864 GCA_965561205.1 uncultured Archaeoglobaceae archaeon
TAGAGGAGAACATCTCAACAAGCCAAATAACCCTTGACAGGTGGTTTTAATGCATGAAATGGACGTAGATTACAAAGTAGATATAGTAACAGTATCAACATCAAGGTTTAAGAAATACGGAAAAGTTGAAGGGAGGCAAGCGGTTGAAGACGACGAATCTGGAAGAATTCTGATCGAGACTTTCGGAGACAAATTCAACAAATACTATTTGATCCCAGATGACATTCAGGAAATACGAAAAACCGTTATAGGTAGCGATGCGGACGTAATCGTTGTAACGGGAGGAACCGGATTAAACCCAAGAGATGTGACCATAGAAGCTCTCGAAGATTTGTTCACAAAGAGAATTGACGGATTCGGTGAAGTATTTAGAATGGAGAGCTTCAAGCAAATCGGGTATCACGTTGTTCTATCAAGAGCCACCGCGGGAATTATTGGGAATAGGGTGGTTTTCTGTCTACCGGGTTCGAAAAATGCAGTCCAAGTCGGGGTGAAAATCATCAAAGAAGTAATTAAACACATTCTGACTCACGTCAAAGGCTTAAAATGATCCTTTTTATTTCATCGATGCTTGCATCGGTTTTGAAGGAAGTTCCGCTGAATCTCGTTCTTGAAGCCCTGTATCCCTCATCGATAAGCTTTTCTAAAATCCTTTGAATGGGTGGCGGTGATACACGGAGCATTTTCGTTATATTATGAAGCTCGTAATATGTGATCGTTTCAAGTTCCCTCTCAATCGTCTCGAAAAGCTTTCCGGTTTTTCCTTCTTTATCAAGCTTTTTAACAAAATCGGGATCGTGGAGCTCGCCAATCCAAAGGGGACCTATCCTAACAAAACGGGATCCGCAATTACACTCACAGGATTCTGCTTCGAAAACGCTTTTTGCAAATCTGTTTCCGCATTTTCCGCAGTGAAAGATATATCCTATTTTTTCGTAGATTTCACCCGCTCTTTTGCTCGATCTGCCTATCTTTAAGTGAACCCGATAGTAGTGCTCCTTAGCCCAAGAAATAAGAACATCGGCAAACTTATCGTATTTTGTTAGGGTGGACACGATCCTACCGATTAAGACCCTCAGCCCTGTCTCGTGGTAGTATTCTGTTTTCACAGCATAAGTTGAATATTTTCTTAGACCCGATACGGTGGCACTTCCGCAGAGGGCTGCCGTATCCGTCGCGGTTACGCTGAGATACCTTTTCGCAGAGTAACAAGCGGACTCCAAGAACTCCGCAGGGGAACCGAAGGGATCTAAATCCACGTGATCGTATTTCCTCCTCCTCATCAGAATCGCCGCATCTTCATTATGGACAACGGCTTTGATTCCGTTGAGTTCCAAATTCTTTTTGATCACCTCCACTGCTCTCGGATCTATATCGTTGAATTCTACTGTGAATCCCGCCTCAATCGCCGCACGAATTCCCCTGATACCTGTTGCGGCAAGGGCGTCGAGATAATGCCTGCTGTCGATATTTCTGAAAATTACCATATCGGCATCTCTACAGAACTTCATTCTTGGATTGAAAAAAACGCCGTTTGTCACAATCTTAGCTTTACCCTCGTGTATCAAGCCTACTGACCACCTCTTCCACTATCCTGTCCCGGTTACTTTGATCTAAGCGGATTATATCGAAAAGTGATCTTATTTTCTCCAAAAGAGGATGTCTAAGCTTGTAATGTATCGTCAGAATGGTGTCCTGATCGGAGTGAATAAGATTTTCAATGTTTTTAACAAAGAGGGAACTTTTAAGCTCCATCGGACCCACTTCATCAATTATGAGAAGATCCGCTCGATATTCGGGAATTCTCTTTGCAATTTCGTCGAGATTCTTAACGAAAACCCTGTATTTTCCAACTCTCGGATATCCTTCACCCTTTTCTGCGAGTTTAAATCTACGTCCGCTATCAAGTTCAATTATCTCAAAACCTATTCTTTCCCGATTTCTTCGAATTTCCCTTGTTATAAAACCTTTTATAGTTAATCTATCCTTCAGAGCTTCGTATATTTTTAAACAAGCTGTTGTTTTTCCGATTCCCGGTCTTCCGGTAATCGCCAGCTTCATTCTATAACCACGAGAACATCTCCCGTCTCAACTTTCTGTCCTTCGGCTATTTTAATCTCCTTTACAACTCCACTCGATGGAGCGACAATTTCGTTCTCCATTTTCATTGCCTCCAAAATCAAGAGAGTGTCCCCGGCACTTACCTTATCCCCGGGAGATACGAGAATTTTGACGATCGTTCCGGGTAATGCCGCTTTTACAACCTTCTGACCCGTATCAACGTATCTTGCTCTCTCAGTTTTTGTAGTCTTTAGGACTTCTTCCTCAACGTTAACTTCAAGAGTTTCTCCGTCAATTTTTACTTTGTAAAGGGCATCCGATATCTTATCAACCTCAGCGTAATAGACATTACCACCTAAGGATACTTTAAATCTTTTCATGGTTAGGAATCGCCATTAATTTTAAAATTTTTTTCGATCACTCTAACAGAACTTTTATCAGATCCTTATCAGATACGATTCCAACAAATCTATCATTTACATCGAGGACGGGTATGTAATCGAGATCGTTCTTGACCATTTCTCTCGCAACTTTCGATACACTTGATTGCGGATTGGCGAACACGGGTTTTTTCATGTAGTTTTTGACGGGTTCCTGAGGAAGCTTGATGACGCTGACTTCGAAATACTTCACCGTATAGTCTCTTAGACCATCCCAAGCCCACGAATCATCGGAATCGCTTGAAGATGCGTATTGTGTTGATTCGATAAATTCCTCAATCAGCGTCTCTGTGAGCAAGATCTTCTCGTCGATTATACCTACAACCTTGGTATTATTGTCAAGAACTGGGCATACCTCTGCGTTCGCCACTCGCATAATTTCTCCGGCAACGTTCAGCGGAGTTTCCTGCCATAGACATACGGCGTTGCAACGTATAAAATCCTTGATAGGCTTATTAATATCTTTATCAGCTATGAGCTTAATCACATCTCTAACCGTGATAATCCCAACGAGTTTTCCGTTTTCTGTTACGGGGAGTCTTCTAAATTCAGTTGACGTGAAAATTTTCACTATCTCTTTGATATCTGTATCAGCCGTAACGTAAGTGGGGTTAGGTGTCATAAGCAGTGCAAGTTGGTCTTCCGCAATCTTTCTGAGAATATCTTTTCTTGTTACTATTCCAACAAGCTTACCCTTTTTTAGGACGGGAACTGCTGAGATGTCATATTTTTTGAAAAGTTCTAAAACGTATTCTCTCGTATTGGGTAACTCAGCATAAATTACATTGAGATTCATTATGTCCTTTGCCTTCATGACAGTGTAAGGGAGGTAAAAACAAAATATAAATATTTTGTGAAAATTATCTGAATCTAAAATCTATTCTCTCTATTCCGGCTATCTTCTTTAGCTCCTCTACAAGATTATCACAATACCTCAGAAATTGCCAATACTCTTCGGCTGTTATCAACCCCATATCAAACAGCCTTCTAACATAGGGTTCCGCATATTCCAAGTCATCGACAAACATCTCAACTGCCATTTCGTCTCCTTCTTCCTTATATCTCTCAAACCATCTGTTTATTATTTTAATAACCTCTTCGAGCTCAGAATTCAACGCTACCACACCCCTTAGATCCTTCTATAACCGCTTGATATATTTCACATTCCCTACATAGATTGCCGGCGGGGCTTACCCTTGTGCATTCAATCGTGTTGTCGTATATACATTTCATAGAGAATTAAAAAACAAATAAATAAAAAATATTTAAACTTTTAGTATCTGGTCATCGCTTCTCGGCTCGAACCACTTGCATTTCTTGACGATGACGTATTTACTTACACACCAGTAGAAAGGCCAGTGGATGATTTTACAGTAGCCGATCAGGTCTGGAGGAGGTAACGTTGTTCCGGGGACAACTGGCTTGAGCCACTTACAGTCTTTGCAAACATGCGGGAATTGTTTAAGGAATTCAACTTGGTCTGGGAACATAACTGGTGGCTGTGGCCCTGCATCTGGGCCAGGGAAGCTGTATTGGATTTTCTTCTCTTTGGTCTCCATACTATCACTCCTCCTTCTTCATTTTGCCGTATACAGGCTTTCCGGGATATTCGTCTTTCATCCAGACTTCCTCACCTTTTGTTCTGCTGAACCATGCAAATCTTCTTGAATCCGCAAGTCCATGCTTCTTCGGCTGTGGTCCCCAAGCTCTGACGAATTTGCCTCTTAAACTCTTCTTGCACATCGTAGCAGTTCCGGTATATGTTGCCGGATCTCTCATGAGGCAGTTGTATGGTCTTGTTCTTCCTTCTGTTCCGGGTTTTACGTAGGGGTTATTCGAAGGATATTCAAAGTAATAGCCCTTGTCTGGGAAGTCAGCGAGTAAAGGCATGACATCGTATGGTTCATCAACGAGCGTTGGCCCTTCTACAGCCTTTCCGTTGATGAATTTCATTTTATACACTTTATCGCATCCTGCACATTTAACCTTGCCCTCCCAGTTCCAGAAGTAATAGGGGTCGAGATAGTTGTATGCTCCACAATCACATTTTAGCACGTAGCACATCTTTATCACCTCAGATTACTCCTTTTTCCCATAGCTCCTTTAATTTGCTTATCGGATATCCGAGCAATTCGTGATAGATTCTTATGTTATCAGCACCGAGAGGTCTCCACACCCATTTAGTTCTCGGCGGCGTCTCTGAGAGCTTTGAGTTAGCTCCATGCACTAAGACATCTCCGAATATGGGATCATCGATCCAGTAAACACTTCCTCTCTCTAAGAAATGCTCACATTCTGCACAGTCCTTAGCTGACATGACCGGGACGGCTATTAACCCAGCGTTGTTCAAAATCTCTACAACTTGATCTCTGTTCTTATCAGCCGCCCACTGCTCTAATGCTGCATATATTTCTATTTGAGCCTTTGGATTCATTCTATCTTTGAAATACTTATACTTCTCCCAGAGATCTAGCCTGCCAATTACTCTGCAAAGCTCGTGGAAGTCTTCATCTTGGAATGCTGAGACCATTACATATCTCATCTCATCCCTTATCTGCGGATTGTCGCTTTCAGGATCGATTGACTTACCGCAATATATTATTCCATGCACGCAAAGCAGTGTATCCCAGTTACCCCATCTTTGCCTAACAACTCCGAACCTTCCATAGAGCGGGAATGCGTAGCCAGTTGCTCTCGTCGAACAACTTATCTGTGATAGGTCTATCATCGTTCCCAAACCAGACCTCTTTCTGTAGTGAGCTGCTGCAAGCAATCCCGTCAGACAAGTTAATCCAGAATACCAGTCAATAACCCAGTTTGTTTGCTTTGCTGGATGTCCACCGAAGTCCTCGTGGAAACCCGTTATAGATGCCAAACCACCAACAGCTTGACCAAGAATGTCGTAACTTCCACCGTATCTTCTTGGCCCGTAATTGCCAAATCCTCCAAGCCAGCAGTATATAAGGCGTGGATTCACCTCTTTGACTTGCGGATAACCGATTCCCCATCTGAAGAAAGTTCCCGGTCTGTAACATTCTGCTAAGCTATCAGATATCTTCCAAAGGTCTTCTATAATTTCTCTTGCTTCAGGAGCATGATAATCGATTGTAACGAAGTATTTGTTGCTGTTAGCATGCATATAACCCCAGCCAGTTCCGGTCATTGGGCGATGATCAGTCTCAGGCCAGAGGTATGCTTCGTTGAATGGGCTTGTGTGTCTCATAGGATCTGCCAATCTTGGCATTTCAAATTTTATAACTTCAGCACCATATTCAGCTAAGGTGGCACCGACGTGGGGGCTGAGGATATACATCGTCTGACTTAGGTGTCTCCAACCTTTCATTGCCTCAGGCTTATCCCAAATCTTTTTCGGATCGAAAATCTTTCTGCAGTATTCTTCGAACGGAATTTTCTCCATATCTTCCCCATCTTCAGGATTTTTATCGTAGGGAGGATCAAAACTCCAACTGCCGGGTGGCTCAGGGTTCCAAGCTTTTTTCGGATCGGGATACCAAACCTCTTTCATAATCTCACCTCACTCATACTCATGATACCATTTAATAACACCCTCTAAAGCTAACTGTTTCATCTCCTCTGGACCAATTCCACAGTAGTATGCGAGGATTTCAGCTGTGTCTAATCCGAGAGGTCTTCCGAGCCACTTAACTCTTGCGGGAGTTCTGTGCTGATGAGCTAATGGAGAATTTGCTATCAAAACTCTTCCATAATGCTCATCGTAAACTTCTGTAACATGCCTTCTGTAAATGAACTGCTCATATTCTGCAACTTCATCTATGTAGAGGAGGGGAGCCGCAGCAACTTCTCTTGCAACAAGTTTCTTCTCAGCTTCTTCTCTATAATTATCTGCAAGCCACTGGGCTGTAATTGTATATGTTTTGATTAATCCTTCTAAAGCATTTCTTGCAGCCATCTCTTTCAGGAATGGGTCTTCAGCTATGAGCCTTGCACCCTCTGGATATTCTTGTCCAAGAACCTGTATAATCCTATACCACAGCCTATCGGTCTGACCACCGATCATCATATAACCGTCTTTACATGGGTTCCAAGCGTATTGGTTCAGACAGGGATCCCAACCTCCAGTTCTTGCTTTTATACTTCCATTCAGCCCATACCAGCTTATGTTGAAGTCGTTAACCTCTATATAAGCCTCAGCATTCGTGACCTCTATGAACTGACCTCTTCCACTCACAGCCTCTCTGTAATGCAGAGCTACTAAGATTGCAACTGCTGCATGAATTCCACAAGTGTAACTACCCATCCATTCACCACATCTTGTTGGATTCCCGCCTTTCTCTCTCGGCAGTTGATCTGGTGGAAAGCCAGTTGAATGGACGTATTCAGAACAGCTCAAACCAACTGGATCAATCATTGGTTGCCCGAATTTTGAGACCTTATCCTTCATCGGACCCCATTGGCCGAGCTGACCAACCCAGCAGTAGATAAGACGTGGATTAAGCTTGCTTAACTGTCTATAACCAATTCCCCATTCATCGAATTTTCCGGGTGGATAATTCTCGATCAGAATATCTGCTTTTGTTGCTAATTTCTTTAGCAATTCCCTACCCTTTTCCTTTTCCAAATCGATGCAAACAGAGAACTTGTTTCTGTTTTCATGCAGAAAAGTTGGGCTAACTTTCTCGCCCGTATATATATCTTCGAAAGCATATTCCTCTCTACCAAACGGGTAGAGATACCTTAGTGGATCACCTTCTGGCGGTTCAATTTTTATAACCTTCGCACCTAACTCGGCTAAATAACTTGCACAGAATGCTGCATTGAAGTCCCAGAGACTGCATTCAAGGACTACCAAACCATCTAAGGCCCAATCTTTCCCTTCCGCTTTTTCCCAAGTAATGCCCAATCCGTCTTCTTCGCCCTCTGTGAATCTCGCATATTTTCCTTCAGGATCTCTTGGATCTTTAACCCATGGTGCGTAGATTTCTTCCTTCTTTCGAACTTCTCTTACGGGCCAAGGTCTCGGTATCAGTGTGTCTTTGATGTCTTCTATTTCTATCTCAATATACTTTTCTTCATACTTTTCCTCCTCACCCATCTAACCAACCTCCCTATTTTCAATAATTAATTCAACACAACTCCTATAAAAACTTAATGGTTTATAATGACTGTATCACTTTTTTAAATTCTTCTATTCGCAAAGCGTCCTCGGTTCTACCTGACTCGTAGAGGGCAGTTCCAAACATAATCTTTATTCTTTTGTCATCTTTGATTGAAAGAGCTTTTTTAAAGAAGTTTATAGCGTCATCGTATCTCATTACTTTCAATGCAGCCATTCCAGCGATATATAGAGACTGAAAATCGTTTTGATCGATGAAAGGTGAAAGCAACTCGATGACCTTACCGTAATCCCCTTTATCCGCTTTTATGGATGCGAGGGCTTTAACTGCCTCTTCATCCATGAGATCTTCGTTCAGATTTTCGAGAGCAAACTCAGCCTCTTCAACCATCCCAAGCTTAAGGGCGGTGAAAGCTGCATCTTTAAGGGAAGTATCGGATAATTCACCTATTGCTTTTAGGTAAACAGCATCTAAGATCTTTTCACAGTCCTTTTTTGCGATATATCCATGTCCGGGGAGTATCGCATTTATCTTAAGCTGTCTAAGAAATCTTATTGAGATTATATAGTCTATGAGCTTTCCGCCGAGTCTTTCGTCAATTACGGGATTCATGACAACTGAGTCACCTGAAAAGAGAACACCAAACTCATCGTTGTAGAGACTTATCGAATCTATAGTGTGCCCTGGGGTATACACAACTCTGAATTCGTATCCACTCAGGCTTAGGGTTTCACCGCCCCTAAGCTCGAAAACCTTGATATCATCTCTTTTCATTCTGTTGAGAATCTTTTTAAGACCGTCACTCAGGGATTCATGGAGGTATACTGTAAAGCTTAGGTCATCGTATCTCCTTAATAGTTCAAAAAGACCGAGAGTGTGATCGTTGTGTGAATGCGTTAAAAATATGTTTTCGATGTCGTAGATGTTTCTTTTGTCTTGTAGCTCGAAAAAAATTGTATAGTCGTTTCCTGTATCTATCAGAGTTATATCGTCACAGTTTATCAGATACACGTTGGATGAATTTCCGTAACCCTCTACGAACAGTATATCCTTAAGTAATCCCTTATCTCCAACTCTTTCCCAGCCCTGCATTATTTCACGTAATCAAGAGCGAAATGGAGCTTCAATCTGTCCTCTGGCCACATCTTTCTTGTTTTTGTTTCTCCGGGATAGACCTCTTTTTCTTCTCCATCCTGTATTACAGATTTCACTGTCAATTCAAGGAAGTGCCACGCAGTTAACTCATACTTCGCTATGAAGTCCCAATCAACGACAACTGCCGTCTTACAGAACTGTGAGATCGGCCAGACAACTTCTTCATTTGGCTCTGCCGTCAATTCACCCGTTTTTCCGGAATACACCTTTTCGATCACGCACTTTACTTTATCTCCTGACTTCAGGTTGTAATCCTCCGCTAAGGCTTCTGGAAGGTAGAACCACAGAGCCTCTTCGTTCTTCGCTCTTACATATCCTCTGACAAGCACTGGGTCATAGCCGCACAAAACTACACGCATCTTCTCCGGCATATATTTCACCTGTTTAATAATTACAAAAGGTGGTATATAAAATTTACCTTTTTAACGTCTTATTTCCAATCCAGATTATGTCGTTTGGTGTTATGATAACGTCAGCTTTAACATCGTGCTCATTCATAAGATAGCTGAGGTCATCAAATATCTGGATTGGATGAGCTACAACAATGTAAAGGCAGTTACGCGAAAGTAAGCCGCTATTCTTTAGAAGATGAAACTCCCGATCCCCGAAACCGCTACCCTTTCCAATTCTGTTACCTTCTCTGTCAACAGCAACGCAACCCTGAAGAAAGATATCCACCTTTAAATTTAGCTCGTCGAGATTGACATCTCTACCGTAACGAAGCATCTCCTTAATCGTCCCCGCTCTTCCCCGATCTATTATTAAAAATCCCGTCATTTTCGGCTTTACAGCAAGTAATATCTTTCTGTCTTCAATCACAATTTCTCTCGCTCTCTTTAAAGGAGAATCCGGAGCTGTAAAGACTACACGAGCTTTTTTGTAATTTTCGATTTCTCTCAGTTTCTCACAGGCTTTTTCAGCTCCGATAAAGTTAGGAATCCTTCCAAAAGGCGGCGGAAACTTTGAATACTTCCCAATAGTTTTCCAAACGAATTCTCTAACTTCCCGTTTGCTTTTGAATCCCATATTGCTATTGGAGGTAAATTGTTTTTAATCTAAACGGGATGGATATGGCATGAGATTAAAAGATGTTTTCATAGAGTTTCTGAATTCAAAAAATATCCGCTGTATCTCAACTAATTCAAAAAAAGTTCTTCGAGAAGACCCAATCCAGTTCATTGCGAGGAATTTCGCTTCAGGAAAATTCGAAATATGTTTGGGTAGGGGAAGGTTTTCCTTCAATCTAAATGGCGAAAGAATCGATAGCTGTGAATACTTTGCTTGGAAATGTAACGGGATTAGCAGGGATGAAATTAAAGATAAGCTCGATAAATTTCCCTATATTGTGGTGGATTGCTCATTAAAGCACCTACACAGCGATAAGGAGCTAAAAAGTCTTATCAAGCAGATCGAAAAAACATTATCTGTCGTTAGAAAATACATGTGGGATGAAAGACTCGTGATCACCGGAATGGAAACGATGACTTCCGCCCTGCATTACGAAAGTGTTGAAGAGTTCTTGAGGGAGAAAAAACCTGAAAAAGTGATTTTGCTCGACCCGAATGCAGAGGATATATTTCAGGGAGAGAAAGCAGACTGCTACATAATAGGCGGAATCGTGGACAAAACCGGGGATAAAAAGGGAACAACGTCACTGATATACAAAAGACTGATCGAAAACGGATTCTATATAGATAGAAGAAAAATTGTGTTGAGAGGAGACGTGCTCGGAGTCCCCGACAGGATTAACCACATTACCGAGATAGTTCTTAAGACTATTCTTGATGAGATGGATTTGGAAAAGGCGATTTACGATGTCCAAAATAGAAAAATTGCGAGATGGAGACTGAGAAGAGAAATAACAAAAAATTCTCAGAGAATCGATGTGAATGGAAAACCCTTTAGAATAATCAGGAAGTCCTTTTACGATGAAGTTGTCGGATGGCTAAAAATAAACAAGAAAGATTTTTACAGGTGTGCGAGCGAGATGGGTATTATAGTTGTTGAGGATGATTTAGCAAGTCTCTTACGATAGATCTTCAGGCCTTAGAGTAATTTAAATGAATCTTATAATTTTGAAGCATTAAAGTAGGTTCACACAACAATATACCGAAAAACTCTAAAGCAAATTCGAAATCTATAAAACTCATGGACGATTTAGAAAGGATCAGACAAAAAAAGATGAAAGAACTGCTTGAGAAGGTGAAAAAAATGGATAAACCTTTAAAAGCTGACGAAACAAACTTCAACAAAATCATATCTCAGCATGAAAACGTAGTTGTAGATTTCTGGGCTGAATGGTGCATGCCCTGCCGCATGATTGCACCCATAATCGAAGAGCTCGCTAAAGAATTTTCTGGAAAAGTTGTGTTTGCTAAACTTAACACAGACGAAAATCAAAGCATCGCTGCGAGATATAGTATATCCGCGATACCAACACTAATTTTCTTCAAAAATGGAAAACCGGTTGATATTTTAATAGGAGCTTTCCCTAAGTCCGAGATCAAAAGATGGATTGAAAAGAATCTTTAATGCTGAGCAAAATCAAGCCAAAAATAGGAGGGCTATTAAAACCCTTAACTGAGAAAATATCATCTATAGGCATAAAGCCGAATCACATCACAGCGCTTGCCTGCATTTTTGGATTTTTTTCAGCATATTTTATTATCGTTAAAGAAATCGCCATCGCATTGGTCTTTCTCATTTTAAGTGGTTTTTTCGATGCTCTCGATGGTGCCCTCGCAAGAAACGAAAGGTTAAAAACGGATTTCGGTGGCTTTTTGGATTCGGTTCTCGATCGATACGTTGACGCCTCGGTGATTTTGGCTGCCGGAATATATTCGGGACACCTCTTTCTATCAGCGATAGCCGTAGTGGGTGCTCTGCTCGTAAGCTACACGAGAGCGAGAGCCGAAAACATAATCGAAAAATGCGATGTTGGTATTGCAGAAAGAGGTGAAAGAACTGTTATCCTGATTATCGGACTCCTCTTCAACTACGTTTTTTATGCGTTAGTCATAATAGCGGTTTTATCTCACATAACTGCCGTCCACAGGATTATCTACACCTATATTCAGACGAAAAAGTAGCTTTCAATTCCTAAAACGATAAGAATGCAACCCAAAGCAACGTTTCTGCTGATAGTTTCGATATTTCTGAATACTATCAGCGTTAAAATCAGTGTGAAAAGGGGATAAGTGCTCAAAAAAGGTTCAACAACGCTTACGGGATACTTCTGGAGTGAGTAGTATCTCAGGTAATGCCCAAGTCCTGCAAAGATGCCCGCTAAAATGAAAAATCTCTCTCCACCTTTTTTCTTCCACTTAAAAATGAGGGGGTAAAATAAAAGGGAACTTAAATATCCTAAAGCACTTCCGTAAATTGGATCTCCGTGAATTTTCATGCCCTCCTTCACAATACCCGAAGAGAGTGCCGTTATCAATCCCGTCAGAATACCGAGGGAGATTCCCTTAAAATCCCTAACACCCTTCGGAGTTGACATAAGATAGATGCCACAAAAAATGAGAGATGCCATTAGGATGATGTTAAGTCCGATCTCCTCACCGAGAAAAGCTCCAATCATCACAGCGAAAAAAATTCTTGTAGCCGCTAAGCTTCCTGCCGCATTTGCTCCTATCCTGTTTACAGCGTTGTAAAAGGCTGTTCTTGCGAATAGAAAGTGTAAAACTCCTGAAAGAATCATCAGGAATAAGAATTTCGCATCGATATAGATTCTGTTGAAGGATAAGGAGCCAAAAATAACAGCATTGGTGAATATGCTAATAAAGGCACCGTAATTCGCATCACCGTAGTCCATTCCCTTTTTTATAAAAATTTGATGAAAACTAAAAAACAGAGCTATCAAAATTAATTCAATCATTCTTTTAATGCCGTTATAAGCTTGACATTTATCACACCCTTCGTTGAAGATATTCGATCAACAAGTTGCTTTATCTCCTTCATATCACCCCTTACAAGAATCATTTCGAGACACATATCCCTGTTCAGGTGGATGTGAAGAGTTGTTGTGATTATGTCGTGGTAATCGTGCTGTATATCAATAATCACGTCGTTGATTCCCTTCACATGATGGTTGTAAAGAACATTCACGACACCGACAACTTCTCCCTCCTCTTTCTCCATCCATTTGTATTCGAGGATGTAATTTCTGATGGCATCTCTTATCGCTTCGCTCCTTGAGGAGTAACCTCTTTTATAGATTATCGAATCGAATTCTTCAAGAAGATTTTTTGGTAGACTGACGCCGATTCGGGTAATATTCTCCTCCATAAGTATAGGAACTTTGTAACAATTTATAAAATTATCTTATCATGAACGGTTATCGACCGTTTGCTCCTTATAATTTTAAAAGAAGAATTATAAAAAGCAAAAAATAATTGTCCGAGAACCCAAATCAAACTTTCTTGTATTCCTCCAAGACTGCGTTGACGATCTTCTCCCGTGCTTCACGGCTTGTTGGGTGGAAAATATCCTGATAAGATCCATCTTTCGCTCTTCTACTTGGCATGCTAACCCATAGACCTTTCTCACTTTCCACAATTTTTATTCCCTTTACTACAAACTCTCCATCTAAACTAACCGATGCATAGGCTTTTACAACTCCATTCCCTTTCGATTTGTATATTCTAACTTCTGTTATTTCTACCAATTTCAACTCCTCCCAGATTTTGTTTCATTACCTTCTTTATCAAATTATTTAAATCTTTTGTTCGTTCTGTTTTAAGCTCGAAGTGGATATAAACCAAAAGAAATAAAAATCCAAGAAATTTGAAATAATATCAATGCTCTTTGACTCCAAGAAGTTCGGATACTTAATTCTGCCCGTAGTAGTCGTGATAATCGCTCTAGTCAATCCATTTTTAATGGGAGCCCTCATAGGTTCCCTAATAACGTCTATCAAAGCATCACTCGGATGTAGATACGGAAGAGTTGGGAAAAGGGTTATTCTCAGTTTGGCATTAACATACATCTCTATTTCGGTTTTGATTAGCTTTCTGATGGATAGGTTATTGGAATCCGTTTTCGCTTTACTTAATTACACATTGATATTTCACGGAATTGTTGCATGTCTTTTGATATATTCCGGATATAAGACTTCAAAAAATTTCTTTTGCCATTCGAAAGATATAACCAATAAGACGTTTCTCGCAGTCTCGTTACCTTGCCCCGTTTGCATCGCTGGAACACTGCTGTCCTGCTACTTTCTGTCTCAGGCTACAAATTTAAATAACATCCTCATAGGTGTAATCGTCGGAGGGATAATTTCTATTGGAATAATCTCATTTTCGATTGGAAGCAGAGAAAATCCAGAGAAACTCGGAGACATAATGATAATTTTGGGAGTTTACTACATCTTCTCGATTCTACTGATCCCAGCTATCCTTCAGGCATCGAAGATTGAATTCGACTTATCTTTTGAAATTAATCTATATTCTCTGGTTTTAATCCTCCCGATTATCCTCGGAATTGTAAAGGGGTGGTGGAATGATAGCTGAGACCCTATACATCACAATGTATACGATATCCACCTCGCTCCTATATCCGGTTATATTCTCATTAATAGTCCTCGTGGTTTATTCTTTAATGAAAATCGGAGAATTAATAACAGAAAGCGCCAGAAGAAGCAGAGATTTTGATGCTTTAAGGAAAATTTGCAGGACTTTAGAATTTAAAGAAGCTTTAGAGGAACTTAGCAAAATGAATCTGAATAGATTCCTCAGAGAGTTCGTAGAAGATCTGAAAAGGATAAATCCAACGAAAAACGATATCGAAAAAATTCTTCAAGATTACGAATTAAGGGTAGCGAAGGAACTCGAAATCCCTAAGATATTAACGAGAATAGGTCCGATGTTAGGTCTAATGGGGACTTTGATCCCGTTGGGTCCCGCTTTAATGGCTTTATCCAAAGGAAACGTGGAGCAACTCGCAACTAATCTCATAACGGCTTTTGCTACAACCGTTTTGGGATTGATAATCGGAGGTGTAGGATACGTATCTTCCCTCGTTAAAAAGAGATGGTATCTTCAGGATTTGAGCGATATGGAATACATCGCCAAAATATTGGGTGGTTTCCATGAGGAGGTTGATTGAAGAAATAGAAGAAGAAGATCCGCTATCGTTTATTGCGAATTTGTTCGATGTAGCCGTTGTCTTAGCTCTCGCATTCATGGTAATGCTTCTGATATCCTACAACATGGCAGATCTCCTAAATCCAAAAGCTGAGGTTACGATGGTTAAAAATCCGGGAAAGGATAACATGCAGATAATAATAAAGAAAGGAAAGGAAATTAAGGTAATGAACATGACTAAGGAGATCCTCGGAGGGGAGGGCAAGAAGATCGGGACCGCTTATAGATTGAAGGATGGAACGGTAATATATGTCCCGGAAAACGAAAGTAAATAATTTTTGACTTCTTAACAAATCAAATGGATACATTTAAATACCTAAAGACAAAATTTCTTGATGAGGTGTTAAAATGATTGGATATAGGACTCTGGCAGTCCTGATGATATTGATGACCTGTCCTGTCATTGCCGAGGAGATCGCAAACTCAACAGTGACCAATGAGCTTGTATTCAATCAAACGATCAAAGTAGATGGCGGTGAAAACTTGACTGCTATACTGACAGTAAACGTCACGCATAACGGAACTAAGATCCCATGCGAAATATGCGTTGATGGAAATTGCACGGAAAGCAACGGAACAGCAATCTTCGAGCTCCCTTTAGGGAACTACACAATAAACGTAACTCACGAGCTTGTATTTAACGAGACCTACGTTAATCTGACGAACGACACGGTGATGAAAATAGATCTCAACTACACGACTATTTTAATCAAAGTTACAGACAATGGAGGAAACCCGATAGATAATGCAACTGTCGTTGCGGGAAATCTTACCAAGTTGACTAACGAGAGTGGGTTCGCTACGATAAACACCACAAAACTCGGATTTAACGTAACAATTTCAAAAGAAGGTTATGTAAGCAGAACTCTAAGCGTATTAGAGTGTCATCTAACTGTAATCCTACTAAACAAAGTTATAACGTTCTATCTCGGAACTGATGAAAATTACGAGATCTTAAAGGAATTGGAAAACGAAACTCAAATCGAAGTTTATAAAATCGGTGAAGCGGTGGATTTCGCAAACAAAACTTTGATATTTGTAGCAAATGTCAACGATACGGTTTGCAGTCAGATCGCAAATGAGACTAATGCGACGATAGTTTCGTTTAACGCATCCATCGGATATGCAGACGAGAACACATCAAAATATTGGATTTACGACGGTAAAGAAAATCTAAAAAACCTGATAAACTACTTGAGGGCTAAGTTCTTCGAAGAAAACATTACATATGAACCCCCTAAGATTCCAGAAAACAGAAGTAAGATCATCTTTGTCTTGGATGAAAATTCAAAGCAGATACCTTGGATAATTAACGCAAGTAAGGACTTATACGTGGAAAAGAACCTAAACGTTACCGTGTTGGCTTACAGCGATTGGGAAGATCTTGAAAACAGGACTGGAGATATAAACTTCTCGGAATTCAAAGTAATTTTCCTTTACATGATCGGTTATCCGTCTCAGGAAGTTTTGAAAGACAAGCTAAAAGGCGTTAATGCGAGCATAATCGGGTTGGCGTTTACAGATTTGTTCAATATAACGAACGTTAATCTCTCAGATCCCGAATACGAGGTAATAAAAGATTACTGGAATTACGGAGGAACCGAGAACTTCAAGAGGTTGCTGATATTTCTCGGAGTTAAATTCTGCGAGCTGAATGCATCCGACTTCGGATTGACGGAGATTCCACCTCCGATCGAGATACCGCCGTTCGGAATATACCATCCGGATGCAAGGATGCAGGGAGCTGGCTATGCCGGTACGGGAATATTCAAGTCGGTAAAAGATTATCTCGAATGGTATAAGAGCGTAGGGAAGTGGAGGGATGACGCCCCAATCGTCGGAATCCATTACTACTACGTGAACGATCCGATGACATATCCCGTTATCGATTCCCTAATACACAGATTAGAGAATCTCAGAGCCAACGTGATCTTCGCATCGTTCACTTACAAGGACGAAAATTCGACGAAATGGTTTTTAGAAGAAACCGGAAAATCCGTTGATGTTTTGATAACTCTGACCTCCTTCAGACTGTGGTATCATCACGAAGATAAGGGTATAGACTACCTAAAGGATCTAAACGTAACGCCAATGAAGGCTATAATGGAGTATTACTACAACGTCAGCGAATGGGAGAACGCAAGCGGATTAGCTCCTTCTTCGATAGCTTGGCAGATCGCTCTTCCAGAGCTCGACGGATTAACCGAATTCATAATCGTCGGAGCGAAGAACAAAACAACAAAGGAATACGAACCTATAGACTACCAGATCGATTGGATTGCTAAGAGAGCTGTAAAATGGGCTGAGCTTCACAGAAAGCCGAATAGTGAAAAAAGGATAGCAATAATCTACTACAACCATGGGGGAGGAAAGGACAACATAGGAGCCTCTTACCTCGATGTTCCCGCAAGCCTCGAAATTCTTCTGAAGGCGATGAAGGAAAGGGGATACGACGTGAAAACGAGCTTTAATAAAAGCAGACTGACGTATTTGCTAACCCATCAGGGAATAAATATAGGAACTTGGAAGAAGGAGGAGATAGAAAATCTCTTGGATACGGCCGTTCTAATCCCCGTCGAGAAATACGAAAGCTGGTTCAACGAACTACCAGAAAAGAAGAGAGAAGAAGTAATAAAGATGTGGGGAGAGCCGCCCGGAGACATAATGGTTTACGAGAACGAGAGCGGCAAATATATCGTCATTCCGGTGATAGATCTCGGGAACGTAATCCTCACACCACAGCCAACGAGGGGTTACCTGCAAGATCAGGAAGCTCTGTATCACGACAAAGAGCTCCCGCCCCATCATCAATACATAGCATTCTACTTCTGGCTTGCAAAGGAGTTCAAAGTGGATGCGATAATCCATTTCGGAACGCACGGAACTCAAGAGTGGCTTCCGGGTAGAGAAACCGGATTGTCCTCGAAGGACTGCTGGCCAGCAATCTTAATCCAAGATATTCCGGTCGTATATCCGTATATAATGGACAACGTTGGAGAGGGAACTCAGGCGAAGAGAAGAGGTCAAGCCGTTATTGTCGATCATCTGACACCGCCGATGATTTCGAGCGGTTTATACGGGAACTTATCAATCTTGCATGAGAAGATACACGAATACGAGCAAGCTCAGGATGAAGCGGTAAAGAAAGAGCTTAGGAAAACGATAGAGAAACTCTACTACGAATTGGAACTCGACAAAGTATTGGGGGACATAAGCGGATTAAACGAAACGGAATTCGAGAAGTTTTTGGAGAAAGACCTTCACGAATACCTCCACGAACTTGCAGACGCTGTAATGCCATACGGTCTCCACATCCTCGGAACTGTTGATCAAGAACATATCGTGGAGTTCGTGAAGTCGATGCTCGGAGTGGAGTTTAAAGAAAACGTAAGCAAGATTAGACCAATAGAAGAGCCGAAGGACGAGGAAATTTTATACAAACTTATCGAGGAGGTTATAATAAACGGGACGGATCCCGTAGAGGCGCAGAAAAGGGTTTTGAATGCAACAGACGACGGCGTGACGCAGGATCTGAATCTCGCTCTCAAGTATTACCACGATCTGCTCAGCTGCACGAGAGAGATTCCAAGGATACTCGATGCCCTCGAAGGTAGATATATTCCACCCAAAATAGGTGGAGATCCGATAAGAAAGCCGGATGCTCTGCCGACCGGAAACAACTTCTACTCCTTCGATCCGAGAACAATACCGACAAAAGAGGCTTGGGAAGTTGCAAAAAACGTCGTTGACGACTTGATAAGAAGGCACTACGAGGAACATGGAGAATTCCCCGAGAAAATATCCTACGTTTTGTGGGCTGTCGAAACGATGAGAAATTACGGAGTCATGCAGGCCGCAGTCCTCTACACGATGGGAGTTAAGCCCGTATGGGATAAAAGGGGAAGAGTTAAGGATGTCGAGCTTATTCCGTTGGATGATTTGAAGATAACGCTATCTGACGGTTCCACGATTCAAAGACCGAGGATCGACGTTTTGGTCGTTACATCGGGACTCCACAGAGACACATTCCCGATGTTAATGCGATTAATTGATAAAGCTGTTAAGATGGTAATAGAGGAGGGGGTCAAAGGAAACGAATCTCCCGAGCGGAACTACGTTTACAAACACTACTTAGAAATTAGAGATGAATTGCTAAGCAAATACAACGAAAGCGTTGCGGACGACCTTGCAAAACTAAGGATATTCGCTCCAAGTCCCGGAAATTACGGAACGGGACTTCCAGATGTTATAGCTGCAAGCGATACATGGGAGGATGAAGGGAAGTTGGCAGAATACTTCATAAACAGAATGGGATTCGCTTACGGGGAGGACGTTTGGGGCATTGAAGCATCCGATTTGTTCAGGCTTAATTTGAAAGACGTAGAAGTAGCAGTCCACTCGGACACATCGAATCTATACGGAGTCTTGGACAACGATGACTACTTCCAGTTCTTCGGAGGTATCGCCCTTGTGGTCAGACATCTGACGGGGGAGACTCCAGACACGTTTATATTCAATCTCAGAAATCCCGATAAACCGGAAGTTCAGACGCTTAGCGAATTCCTCATGAGTGAAGTCTACACGAGATACTTCAATCCTAAGTGGATAGAGGGGATGATGGAACACGACTACGCTGGTGCAAGGGAGATGGCGAAGGTTATAGAATATCTGTGGGGATGGGAGGTAACTATGCCCGATCTGATCTCCGACGATATGTGGAACGAATTCTACGATATATATGTGCAGGACAAATACAACCTCGGACTGGACGAGTTCTTCGAAAAGAATCCATATGCAAAGCAGTCCATTGTGGCAAGAATGCTTGAAGCAATCAGAAAAGGTTACTGGAATGCTCCAGAGGAGGTTAAAAGAGATCTCGCAAAAGAGCTCGAAAGATTACAGCAAACATACGGTTTCACTTGTTGCCACCACACGTGTGGGAACATAAAACTAAGGGAATTCGAGGCGGGAATTCTAAGCTCTATAAAAGAGGAGGAGAAGAAGGAGGAAACGACGAAAATAGTAAGGAGGCGACACCACCACGGAGGTGGCGGAGGCGGTTACGTCATAACCCCGACAACAGTTGTAACGGCAACTCCTCCACAAAAGCAAAAGGCAAACGAATCGGGTGGAGTCGGATTGGAAAGTCCGAAGAAGCCTGAAGAAGCTAAGAAAGCTACAAAAGAAGTCAAGGGTTACAAGATTAAGGAAGTTGAAAGAGCTCCAATAAGAGTTTCAGCGACTCCGATTGTTGTTTTAATTGTAGTAGCGTTAGCCGTAGTGTTGTTCTACATCGGAATGAGGAGAGGCAAAAGATAAAATTTTTTATTTTTTAACTAACTGGCTCGTAAACGATCCCAAGCTCCCTCGCATATCTGTAAGCTTCCTCCATTTCTTTAACGCTCGGTCTCCGATTTATATCCCTATACTTTTCGGGATACTTGGGGACTTTGAAAACTGGTCTGTATTGCTCCATTATATTCACTAAGGCTCTCGGACAGTTCTTGGCAATCCACTTCAGCACGGGCTTCGTGCAACACTCCAAGTGATTCGGCAAGACGAGGTGTCTTATGATTATGTCGCTCCAGTCATGCGCCCATTTGATATTCCGTGTAACGATTTTCCAGTAATCCTTCACCAAGCTCAGTCTCTCGGCACATTCATCTCTCCCGTATTTCATATCTGGTAGCCATATGTCAATGACTTCCCTGAGAAGTTTCATAGTTTCAACGCTGCAATACATGTTGCTGTTCCAGAGCTGGGGAACGTTCACATCTAAATACTTAAGGCTTTCAATAATCATGTGGAGATTCGGTGTTGGATCTCCCCCGACGTGGTTTATATTCCTCGCTTCGCTAAGCCTTAAGTCCTTTTGCATTAATGCGAGCTTTTTAGCATCCACAACAGCACCATCGTTTGGATATTCCTGACTTATATCGTAATTCTGACAGAAAACACATTTGAAGTTGCATCCACCGTAGAAGATCGTCCCACTCGGAACTAAGGGTGCCTCTTCACCGTAGTGATGGAAGCAACTGTGGACGTTGGGGAATTTAACGCCACAAACGCCCACATCACCTTTCCTCCGATTAACCCCACACCTTCTTTCACAGAACTCACATCTTTCGAGCATTCTGTAAGCTATTTCCGTTTTCAAGTCGAGAAAGTTAGGGCTCCCGTTGGGAAGCTTCTCTATTTTGATTTTTCCATCCCTCAGAGATTTCAGAAGTTTATCGAAAAGCTTTGATTTCTCTTCATGTATTTTCCAGAGGTCTTCGATCTCTTTCCCCTCGAAATCTTCCTCTACGGCTATCTTCTTGCATATCATGAATTTGGCGGGCATTTCGTCCCTCATCACGCTGTAATACCAGCTAAGTCTTTCTCTCACAATGGGATCTCTCCAGACGGATATCGCGTCGGGTCTTAAAATATCCCACATGGTTATCAAACATCAAATTTAAACCTTCTAAAGATTAACTTTTCTTTTATTTCGTAGAGATCCACAGTAATCCCACCCTCTTCGACATGCAAAACCATGAAACTCGGGACGCCGGTTCCACCTCCACCGCCCCACGCTCCTGTCGCCGAACCGGGATTTAAGATGAGGACGTCCCCCTTGTAGACATCGAATCTATGGGTATGTCCCGTGAGCAAGACATCAACCCCCAAATTTAATGCGATCTCCGTTAGCTGCTTTCTGTCTCCCCTTGGGTGAATCCCATGTCCATGATAGACACCGAACCTGATCCCCTCCACATCGAAGAGCCTTTGCCTTGGTAGATCTAAGTAATCCATGTTACCTTTGACTACAATTAAATCTCCAAAGGATTTTAACTGATTTAAAACAATTTCATCCGTCAGATCTCCAGCATGGACGATTAGATCGCAATCTTTTAGGAACGGGATTATTTCATCTGGAATTTTTGATGCCCTTTCCGGGATATGGGTATCGCTTAATACAAC
>CBEWZU010000038.1:0-21347 GCA_965561205.1 uncultured Archaeoglobaceae archaeon
CCTCGAATCAAAAACGATTTATCATCCCAAAGAAGCTATCAGGTTTTCGTTGGTTCTATTTGGAGATGCTGTAGAATTTTCGGATTGGGGACTAAGGAGAGCAGAGCTCAATTAAAAATCAGGAGAGTTTTTGTCGAAAATCTCCTTAAAAACGAAAAAGAACTCTTGTTTGAAGACGGAGAACTACACCACTCAAAATTATACGTAAGAGATAGAGATCTCAAAATCAAAGTTAGAAGGATTTTTAAGATTAAATTTCTAACTCCTTTTAGGCTTTTAAGAGACGGAGCTATAATCTCAGAGCCAAGTTTTAGGGATCTCATAACGTTCATGCTCAGGAAGTATTCATCAATAAGATATCAGTATCTAAGGCGTCGATGTCGATGTTGAAAAAACGTTAAATCTTTCTGAGAGAATTGCCACGATATCCTCAGATCTTAGCAAAAAACATTTATATATAAAGGTGAAAGAGAAGTTTTCATACATGGCAGTATTGCATATTCGGGCAGATTAAAGAAACTTTTGGGCTTTTGCCAGCTTTCCCACATAGGAAAAAGATCGAGCTACGGTCACGGTTGGTATATTATCGAAAGTTAAAGCTGGTGTGGATGCTTAAGAGTAAAAAAGCTCTTTGAGATGAATTCACTTTCATATAACAGAAAAAGCTATCTTATGTATCACCAACTATCAATATGGACGAAAAGCTCATTGGATTGTCGTTGATAGTAGTAGGTCTTCTGATGATACTGGTGGGAACTCTGATCTACTCGTTTCCTCTTAAGGAATGGGAGGAAAACCCTTTGATATTTCTCCCCTTAAAAAAGAATGGTATCCTGATCGGATTCTCCCCCATACTTTTCTTGATTCTCTTCGTGTTTTATCTTCTGTTGCTTTTTTATTTAAAATCCTAATAGAATACACGATTATTGCTGAAATAAACGTTAGATTTCCCATCAGCATGACAATCGCAACATAGTCGGGTAACATCAGATACCCATGAACAAACATGATGTAAACTGGAGGTAACTTAACATAACCATTTCGGTAGTAACATCTTTAAATATAGCTGTATTAATATCTATGTGCTAACCCCTAAGGATCTTGTCAAAATGAATGTGAAGGAATTCCTGATCAAGAAAAAGGGTTACCCCGAAGAATGCATTATCATTGATTATCCTCTCGAAGTTGAAGTTGACGGGAAATCTTTTAATAGCCCCATTGATATACTTGTCAGAATAAACGGAAAAAACGCCATAAATATCGAGTGTGCTCCTCCCACAGTGTTAGCGTCTTTAGAGCGAAAAGCTTTAGCGGCTTCAAGGATAATCGGTGCCCCCATCACGGTTGTAACCGACTGGGAGCAGACTAAGATATTTGACACGGAAAGCGGGAAGCTGATAGGAAATTCGCTGGATACCATCCCATCTTACGATGAGATTGAAATCAAACCAATTCGAATCAGTGAGGAGAGACTGTTGAAAGAGAAGCGGGTTCTTTTCGCTTATATGGGTGTCCTTCACTGCGAATGTGTTGTATGCGACCTGAAATTCTAGGGGCACTGAAAAAGGTTGGAATACAAGAGCTGAATGAGCTACAAAAGACTGCATATCCAAAGATAAAGTCGAAAAGAAACTGCCTAATTGTAGCGCCGACTGGAAGCGGAAAAACGGAAGCGTCTCTTATCCCAATAATCGAGGAAATTTTCGAGAAGAAACCCAAGGGGATCGCTCTCCTCTACATCACACCTCTCAGAGCTTTAAACAGGGACATGCTCCGAAGGATAAGGGAGATAGCGGAGCATTTGGAGCTCAGTGTTGCTGTCAGACACGGGGATACCGAAAAGAGGGACAGAGAAAAACAATCAAAGGATCCGCCCCAGATACTAATAACAACTCCTGAAACATTTCAAATACTATTTCTCGGAAAGAATTTGAGAAAATCTCTAAAAAATGTCAAATACCTTGTGATTGATGAGGTTCACGAGCTCATCGATAACAAAAGAGGTGTCCAGCTATCCGTAGCTATCGAGAGGCTGAGAGAGCTAACGTCGTTTCAAATAATTGCAATGTCGGCGACAATCGGAGATAAGAAGAAGATTATGAGGTTCTTTAAGTGCGATGAGTTAATAGAACTCAAAACCCCAAAGAAATACGAAATCTCCGTGATATATCCTGAAACAAAGGAGGAGGACTACGGACTTTCGGAACAGTTGGGCGTTAGCTTGAAATTTGCATCTGTGCTAAGGCAGATAAAAGAGATTATCAAAAGCCACAAATCAACGCTTATCTTCGTCAACACAAGACAGACTGCCGAAGCCTTGGCATTGAAACTGAAGAAAATAGCAAATGTCGAGGTTCACCACGGCTCCCTCTCAAAAGATGTCAGAATCGAAAACGAGAGAAAATTAATGGAGGGAGAAATCAAAGCTCTGATATGCACGTCATCATTGGAGCTTGGAATAGATATCGGGTCGATTGATTGCGTTATACAGTTCGGTAGCCCAAGGGAAGTTGGAAGATTAATCCAGAGGATCGGAAGGAGCGGTCATAAGCTTGAAAAGGTTTCTAAGGGATTTGTGATAGTGGATAACTTCGATGACATCCTTGAATCCGCTGCTATAGTAAAAAGGGCAAAGAAAGGATGGATCGAAAGACCTGTCATCCACGAAAATTGTGTGGACGTTCTTGCGAATCAAGTTGCCGCTCTCTCCATTGAATATAAAAGAATAGGAGTAAGAAAAGCCTTTGATATTATAAGCAGAGCATATCCGTATAGAAATCTCAAATACGAAGAATTTAAAGAGCTTTGCAGATATTTTAGCGAAATCAAGCTTATTGGTCTGAGGGATGATATGATATTCCCCTTGAGGAGGACGAGAAGATATTTTTACGACAACATCTCGATGATAATCGATGAGAAGCATTACATCGTCAAAGATGTCGTGAATAATAAAGTCATCGGAGTTTTGGACGAATCTTTCCTTCAAACGTTTGAAGGGAACATCTTCGCAATGAAAGGGGAGGTCTGGAGGATAGTCTCAATCGACGATGTTGTGAAGGTTGTCCCTGAAAGCTATGAAGCCGAAATCCCAACATGGGTTGGTGAGGAGATCCCCGTCCCCTTCGAAGTTGCTACCGATGTCGGAAGGCTCAGGGAAACTCTATTTAAGCTCGTGAAAAAAGATGAAACAAAGGCGATCAAGTTCCTCAAAAGATTTGGTGTTAATAAAACGGGTGCCCGTATCGTCATCGATTTGATTAAAAAGCAGGATATCCCGCCACCAACCGATAAGAGAATAATCATTGAGGAGAAAGATGAAATCTCGATAGTAAACGCCTGCTTTGGACATAAGGTTAACGAGGCATTGGGGAGGGTTTTAGCCCTTCTTATTTCGGTAAGGACTGGGAGAAATGTGAGCGTTGAAGTTGATCCCTACAGGATCAAGTTGACGCCCGCCGAAGATGTTGAGGAGTTGATCAAAGGGCTTCCCGTCGAAATAGAGGACTTGCTGGAAAGAGCTTTAATAGATACAAAACTATTCCAGTGGAAGCTCATAAACGTAGCAAGGAAGAGCGGCTATTTAAGTAAAGATGTGGAACTGAGCAAGGTGAACGTGAGGGCACTCATACAGAGGATCGCAGACACACCAATCTATCGGGAGGCTCTGAGAGATATTTTCACGGAAAAAATAGATTTGAAAAACCTTAAAAAAATCCTGAGAAATCTCGATAAGTTTGAGATAATCACCTACAGGTGGTTCACACCGATCGGTCTCGCTTCTCCGAGAAAGAGTTACGACATCTTTCCGACTCAAGATCAGACGGAAATTCTTTTGGAGAATTTCAAGCGAAGAATAGAAAACGAGGAATGCTATGTGATCTGCCTGAACTGCGGGTATTCGATAAAAACACCCGTTAAGATGGTAGAGCTATCATGTCCGAGATGTCGCTCAGGCATGATTGCGTGCATAAACGCGAGGAGAGATCCGAAGAAGGTCAGCAAGAGGGAACTTTTTAAAATCGCAAATCTCATTTCAATGCACGGAATGAGAGCCGTTTACGCCCTCAACACCTACGGTATAGGGATTGACACGGCTTCACGCATTCTGATGGGATACTATCCAGATGAGAAGTCATTTTTTAAGGCGTTGCTTGAAGCTGAAAAGAATTATATAAGAACGAGAGCATTCTGGGATTAATGGAAAGGTATGGGTTGATCTTGTTGCTCGTGGGGATAGCGATAACCCTAATCCTCTGGTGGTTTCAATGGACAGGATATTAAGAGAGATAAAAGAGCATTTTGGTGAGTTGATAAACGAAGACGCCGCCGTAACGCTTGCGGAATACCGTCTCGGAAAAAGGGGGATTCGAAGGGTTCAAGGATATTTCGCCTACAGCGACGGTGAGATGACCGTGGTTGTTAGAGGGTCTCCCGAAGTCTATAGGGGATTCGTGAGTGCGAAATGCGGACAGCTGGTTGAATTATTCATCCAAAACGATCTGATCATTGATTATGTCCCGAAAAATGAATTTCGTGATATATTCACACCTCTATGCGATTTGAGTGTTAACAGATACCACTGCGTTCGCGGGCTTGTCTCTGGAATCGGAGGGATAAAGGTCGTGAAAAATGGAAGGAAGATAGCCCTTCTGAGAATCACGGACAAGGAATGTTTTGCGACAGTGGTTCTGTGGGATGACAAAGTAGATTATTACAAAAAGGTTGATATTGGCGACGAGATCAGACTATACAACGTATTCGCTAACGAGTTTAATGGGGAGATAAACGTTCATGTTGGGCGGAGATCCTTCGTCGAGCTACGGAATTCCTGATATTTTTTTAGAGCTTCCTGATTTTTCTCCTTTAGACCTAATTTCTCATAAGCTTCTGCTAAATGCTTGAACCACGACGGATCTTTTTCAGCTTCCTGCTCGCAGTATTTCGCAAACCTCACCCAAGCACCAGCCGCAAGCTCCTTTTCTCCAAGTTTTTCGTAAATTTTTGCAACGTCTTCCCAGAAAACTCCCTCCTCCTCGGCTTCTTTCTTGTAATACTCAAGGGCTTTTTGCCAAGCCTCTTTTGCCTTTTTGTTATCTCCGATTTCCTCATACAATTTTGCAACATCTTCCCAGAACCAAGGCTCTTCTTCGGCATACCTCTCAAGGCATTTTGCGGCATTTCTTAAGTCTCCAGCTTTTTTGTAGAACTCATAGGCTTCCTTCCAATAGTAGCTGTCTTTATTTATCTCAGCAAGCATCTCGTAGATTTTTGCGGCTTCTTCAAATTTCTCGGTCTTCTCGTAGCACCATGCGGCACTTTCAAGCATTCCCGCCTTCATGTATGTTTCCGCGGCTTTCAGGAATTCACCCTTTTTCTCGAATTTTCTCGCAGCCGCCCTGAAGTTACCCTTTTTCAGGAGACTTTCGGCACTGAGGAACCGCTCCATTAGGCTCAAATCGGGCTCACTTATATACCACAGAAACGCGGCAAATGAGATGATAAAGACGGCGGCTACAATGAGCACCCTATCTGGCCTCCACAGATACGTGTTGTATAAACCGAAAAGGGAAAGTAGCACTCCGATAACGGATAGGAACGAATATTTAAACGATCTTGCATAAATCGTAATCACGGCTACAAAACCTAAAATAAGGGTGAGTCCCAAGTAGAGTAACCCGAATATTATTTTCAGCAACGTTACTACCCCGAAGAATTTCACTATCGCAAGTGCGACGGCGACGATAGCAGCAAGAAACGCGATTAATGCTACTGTTATGCGATCCATGATTGATAAAATTGTTTGATGTAGATAAAATTTTCTAAAAAAAATAGGAATAATTACTCCTTGACCTTTCTCTTTAGGAAGTAACCCTCCTGATCTATCTCTCTCAGAATTTTGAGATCCTCTGCAGTAGGCTCTGGCATCGTTCTTATACCCTCTTTCGGTATTAAAGGTTCGAATCCCACTTTATCGAGAACGTCATCTACGCTGTATCCCGGAGCAACCTCTAACAGCGTCATCTTTTTCGTCTCCTCGTCGAATCCGAAAAGTGCCATGTGCGTAATGACCCTCCAAGGACCCTTTCCGGGAACTCCAGCTCTCTTTCTGTAATCGGGAGATCCATCCCCATAGCCAAGATTTGTGAGGAAATTAAGCTTCTCCACGAATCTCCTCTTTTCGAGGGGCATTATCAGAATTGTTCTTTCACAGCACGCCGCCATGTGCCCAGCTCCACCGCTTCCCGGAAGTCTTACTTTCGGACGGGAGAAGTCATCCCCCATCATGGTCGGATTTGCGTTACCGAACTGATCGATTTCGGCACCACCGATAAAGCCGTAGTCTATGAATCCCCTTTGGGTGCATTCAAAGATAAAGCTAAGTCCCTTCATCATACAGCACTTAACGCCCGATCTTGTGTCTCCAACGGAAATAGGTAGACCCATTTCAAGGATGGGACCGACAGCTCCAGCCTCGAATATGATTACGGTATCGGGTGCGTGCGTCCTTTGTGCGTGTATTGCGGCAATCATTGGAAGTCCCGTGCCGACGAATACTGTCTTCCCGTTTTCAAGTAGCCTCGATCCCGTGTATGCTATCATTTCAAAAGGATTGTAATCGACCATCTCAATCACCTCACAATATTACGGGCTGATGTCCATCTAATTCGATCAACCTCTTTAGCTTCTTATATGGAATATTTCCTATGAACTCGTCGAAAGATTCAACCTCGAAGATGTATTTGTTGAGGTATTCTTCGAGGGGATCGATTTTGCCCGTTTTTCTGAATTCGTTTCCCGCCTTTACCCATTCATCTCTCAGATGCTCAAGGTCATACCAGTAGAATCCCCAGCAGGCTGTTGGATAAGCTCCCCAAGGTTGCTCGATGACGGCATCCACAGCGAAGAACGGTATCTCGGTCAGATTGGGATACCTTCTGATCTCATCGTTGGGTATTATTCTCTCGCATGTCAGTATCGTAAAGTTTGCCGCCATGGCTATTTCGGAATCCGTGCATAACTGTCCAAAGATTCTTGCATTACCGTAGATATCGGAACCCTGAACGTGGATTATCGCAACATCAGGGTGGCATGCTGGAACGAGATAGATGTTTTCTTCCGTAAAGGGGCACTTTATCGGAACACCTCTGTTAACGTATTGCATTGAGGTTCCCAAGTGATCCCTTACGGGAAGGAAAGGAACACCCATCGCGGCGGCCTTAAATCTTGCGGCCATTCCGTAGTTTGAGTAGTCGTCCACTTCTACCAAACCCTTTTCAACCGCATATCTGAAACAGGGTGCCAAGCCTAAGAGCTCGTGAGCCGCGTATGCATGCTCGATTCTCTTCACGCTTAGATGGTTCTCGTCCACAAGCATGGCTCCTATGAGCAGATCCACCACATATCCACAGGAATGGTAGGAAAGCGTAATGTCCCTGACACCCTGCCTCACGATCTCGTGGGCAATGGCAACGGGCAGTCTTGTGTTTACAAAACCCCCAATACCGATGTTGATTCCTCTCTTGTTCTTTTTACTCATTTTGACAATGTAGCGTTTTACAGCCTCATCTAAAGATAATCTCTTATCGTAAAGGTGCTTTTGCTTTGAAACCCTTGTTCTTCTTGCTTCCTCTGGCGTCGGACCCCACCATTCGAAATTCTTTGAGGGTTTTCTATTTGGCCATTTCTTCAGGAGTTGTGGTGCGTCAGGTGGTGTTGCTTTAAGGTCAATTTCCTCAAGGAATTTCCAAAATTCGTTTAAATTCGTCATTTTTGCACCTCCTTTCCTGTCGATCGAAATTAATCAGGACTATTTATCTTTTTCTTTTTATTCCAAATTATAAATAATTATTATTAATAATTAATATCGGATATTATCGAACACGAATGATCATTGCAAATAAAGACGAAAGATTTATCATTAGGTGGCACAGATTATCGGAAGGTGTTGTAGTTTGATCAGCGATGAAGAATATATCGAACTCTTTAAAACGATCCCAAAAGAATCCTTCGAGTTGCTTCTCAGAAATATTAAAATAAGAGAAATACTCAGAGATCTCTATAACAAGCATGAGAGTGGATTAGAATTAGCTTACGACGAACAATTTGATGAAATTTTTGATGAACTGTTTAGATTTTTCTTTAGACCTCTTGAAATGGCTGTTTCCGGAGCTAAGCAGCTTGAATCCTTATTTCCCATCTCAGATTTTACGAGAATCCGGTCAGAACTTTTGGATAGCTACTTAGAACTCATGAAAGCTCTTTATAATCACATGAAATTAACTTGGGAAATTAGCTTAGGTCTCACTCCAAAAGATCTTGAAGATCCCGTCGAGAAATTCGTAGATATTTACTCCGAAAGACTCAGAGATTATAGAAGGGAATTCACAAAAACAGAATTGCCCGTTGATACCTTATTTGTCCTTCCAAAAAAAGTGTTTGAAAGATTTGAAAATGCCCTTGAAAGCTGGAGTGAGTTCAGTTCATCCTTCAAAAAATTCAGGGAATTGGTGAAAGATACCTACGCTAAGGGGGTGGAATCCTTTATAAAAATCGCAAATAGCAATAGATTTGAAAGTTACAATGATTTCGCAAACACATTCTTTAGCGAAGAAGCAAAGGTTTTTGACGAGCTGTTGGTTTCGGAAGAGTATTTAGAAACCCAAAAGAATATGCTGGAAAATCTTATGGATTACATCTATAATTACAGGACGTTTTTCGAAGAAATGGCTATAAACAATCCATTGAATCCTTTTGCAACAATTTCCCTTATGGATAAAGCATTCGAGAGAATCTACGATCTCCGCAGAAAGATAAGGGAACTTGAAAAAAGAGTTGAAAAACTTGAAAGGGGAGGCAAATGCTGATCGAAAAGATCAGAGATATAAAACCCGGATATTCTGAATTTGAGGTTGTTCACGAAGACTGGGTGTTTAGACTTCTTCATTACAAATCAAAGCCAAAGCTGAAAACGCCCCTTCTGATAAGCTACGCGTTTATCAACAGACCTTACATCCTCGATCTGCACAAAGATGTTAGCGTGGTTAGGCACCTCATTAGAGCGGGGCTCGATGTTTGGATGGTTGACTGGGGATATCCAAGCTTGGCAGATAGACATCTAAAAATTTCGGATTACATAGATTACCTCGATTTTTGTGTTAATTTTATAAGGGAGAAGAGAAGCGTTGAAAATATAACCCTCCACGGATACTGTCTTGGAACAACTCTATCGGTTATCTATGCATCTCTTTATCCCGAAAAGATTAGAAACCTTGTAATTCAGACTCCACCGATAAATTTTGATACAAAAAATACCCTTGCTCTCTGGGCGAAAAACACTGATCCTGTTAAGGTTTCGAGGGCTACGTTTAACGCCACGGGGGATTTTCTCAATCTTGCGTTCTTACTCGTCGATCCCATCAGACTTGCCGTTGGAAAATACCAGTCACTGTTGGATAATCTCGACAATGAAAAATTCATCAGGGACTTTTTCTACATGGATTACTGGATATTCGACTCTCCGGCAATTCCGGGAAAGGTTTACGAGGAATACATTACAAGATGGTATCACAGAAACGAACTGATAAAGGGAAAATACGATGTGGATGGGAGAAAGGTTAACCTAAACAACATAAAAATGCCTGTTCTCGTTCTTGCAGCTGAAAAAGATCACATAACCCCTCCAGATGCCGTAATGCCGTTTTTTGAATCGATTCCCTCCAAGGATAAGAAGTTGCTCATGTCTGAGAAGGGGCATATCGGTCTGACAGTTAGCAGAAGCTCCCACAAAAAGATATGGACAGAAGCGGTAAAATGGATTGTCGAAAGATCGAAGTAATCCATTAAATACCAAAAATTATTTAAACATATGGTAACATATACCGTATAATGGTCACTGAAACCTTCAAGGAATTCCAGAGGATTTGGGAGAATTCAATAAAAATGCAGCTAAGATTCATAGAGAGTTTCATGAATGCCCTTGATAATTTGACAAAATTTAGCTTAATGCAGAACAACGTGGCGGTCTTCAGAACAAAAGTTCAGAGCGGCGGCAGAATATCCATTCCCGAAGCCGATAGAGTTTCGCTGCAGATTAAAGAAGGTGATATCGTAAAGGTTATTGTAATAAAAGAAGGAGGTGATTAAAATGGAGTTTAAAGACTATTTGGAAATGTCGAAAGCGTTTTACAAAATGGGATTTAGCATAGCAAAAACTATGTTAGATCTGACAAAGGTTGCGAGCGACAGCTACGTAAGCATGTATGAATTCTATTTAAAGCAGACAGTCCCAAGCGAGAGCTTTGATAGCATAAAGAAGACGATCGAGCTTTACAGCAACTCTCAGGCTAAGGTCTTCGAGAACTTCAAGAAACTGATAGATCAGATCGAAAAGTCTCAGGACGAAATGATGAACAGAGTGCTCGAATGGACAAAGGGAACCAAGGAAACCAAGAAATAAATTAATTATATTTTTTCATAATTTTTTTATTTTTTCAATTACTTCCAGATTAGGATTATGCACTCTCCTTTAGCGACAGTCTCACCATCCTGATTTCTGCATTCCACCTTAACTCTATATCTTCCCCTTGGAAGTTCTTCAACTATTTCGGCTTCTGCCGTTACGGTGTCTCCGACATAGACGGGTTTAACGTACTCAACACAGTTTTTTATCAGAACTACCATTCCCGGAAAGAGTGCTAAAGCGTTTGAGATGAGACTTGAAGTTAGCATTCCGTGAACTACTCGCTTCTTAAATTTCGTTTTGGAAGCGAACTCTTCATCGTGATGAATCGGATTCCAATCTCCAGAGACTATGGAAAACAAATACACATCAGCGTAGTCGATTCTTTTTGAATATGATGTTTTGTAACCAACCTTAACAACATCTGGAGGGAGATTGGGTTTCTCAACTTTCTTGAATTCTGCCATTGTTGAGTATATCTCTTTTATCAATTCAAGTTTACTGCCGTTTCTATCCAGACCATACAGCTTTTCCAATTCGTGTAAATAAATTAGAAGGTTTTCCATGGTTGTTAGCAGTGTTTCTTTCTGTATTCTCCCAATAATTTTTGCAATGTTATTCATAAAATTCGTAATAATTTAAGCATTATTAACTGTTACGCAAAGTATATATTCTTTGCACGGAATGCTATCTCATGACAGTTAAAATCGTTAAAAGAATGAGAGATGAAACTATCACGGCACCACCGCATGCTACTGTTAGAGAAGTTGCAAATCTTATGAAAGAGCATAAAGTGGGATGTGTTGTCATTACCCAAATGGAGGTCCCGGTAGGTATAATCACCGACAGGGACATCACCATAAGAGTAGTTGCCGAGGGAATAAGTTTTGATACTCCCGTAGAGGAGGTAATGACAAAAAATATCGTCGTAGCTAACGAAAACGATCAGATTAGAGATATAATAAAAATAATGAGGGAGAAAGTTATAAGAAGAATCCCCGTTATCGATGATAACGGAAATTTAAGCGGAATTGTTACATTCGATGACATTTTCGTTGAAATCGCCGACGAAATATTCAACCTCTCGAGAATTCCCAGATCTGGAATGCCTCCGAAGACGTATTAATCTCTCCTCATGCCTCCGCTAACCGGGATTGTAACTCCCGTAATATATGAAGCATCATCAGAAGCCAAGAAAACCACGACCTTTGCAATCTCATCTGGATCCGCGAATCTCCTCATGGGAATTCTTGAAAGAATTTTCTCTTTAACTTTTTCCGGTATTTTTGCTGTCATATCGGTTTCGGTAAATCCGGGTGCCACAGCATTAACCCGAATGCCGTATCTCGCAAGCTCTAAGGCTAAGGCTTTTGTCAAGCCAATTAATCCAGCCTTGGATGCCGCATAATTTGCTTGACCCACGTTCCCGTCCTGACCGACAACACTTGAAACGAAAACGATACTGCCCTTTGTTTCAATAAGATGATCAATGAAAATACGGGTGACGTAAAAAGCTCCGCTCAGATTGACCCTTATAACTTCATCCCAATCCTCCTTTGACATCTTAATAAAGAGATTATCCCTTGTAATTCCAGCGTTGTTAATTAGACAGCTAACCGTTCCGAAGTCGTTAACAGTCTCCCACATATTCATAACTTCATCCCAATTACCTACATCAGCTTTAACTGCGATAGCCTCCCTTCCAAGATCTTTGATAATATTAATAGTCTCATCAACAAGGGGTTTGCTTCTGTCGCTTACGTAATTTAAAGCCACATCGGCACCGCATTTTGCGGCTTCTATTGCGATTGCTCTTCCTATGCCTCTTGATGCTCCGGTCACAAGCATAAGTTTTCCGGCGAGTTTGGGCATAATAATTAACAACTGTAAGCGAATATATATTTTATTATTTTTATGCTAAAATATTTTTGTCCTTTATTATACTGAAAAAGTCTAAAAAAGTATGGAAAAGTCAATCCTTTATGATTATAACCCTAACAATATCACCTTCTTTCAGGTTCATAGCTTCTCTCTCGATCTCAGGAATTGCTATTCTTCCCCCTTTTTGAATTCTTGCCCTAAACATGGCACTATTTTCTTCTAATTTTTTATAATTGGCAAATTTGATAAAAATTTCAACAAATCTTTCCTGATATTCGGTAATAATTCTGAGATATGATTCGGTGATACTCTTTTGATAGTTCAGGATTTTATCTATAATCAGTTCATATCTTTCTAAATTTTCAAACTCACCAATCATACAATAGTAATTTTGTTATTATTCCTCTATATACTTTACCTTAGCACCGCAATTATATCGAAATCAAAGAAATTCTCGCAGATTCTTTTGATTTCAAAATTTTCGGAGAGATGACGGGCTATCTCTGAGGGAGTGGGAAATTCTTCGATCTTTTTTAGAAGATACTCCACGTAAACGCTGTCGATGTTTTTTTCAATAATTTTAAGAAGGATTTGCCTTGCTATCCTCGGCATGTCTGAATTTACATCTCTTATGGCTAAAAAGCCGTTATTCTTCAGGACTCTTTTAACTTCTTCAAAAACTCCATCCATTTCGAGGTCGTGGAGGGCGAAATGAAGCGTTACAAGGTCGAAAGTTTTCTTTTTGAAGGGAAGTCTACGAGCGTCACCCCAAATCCCCTTTGAAGCTTTACACATCTCTAATGAAGAGTCAATTCCTACGACGAGGGCTTCGGGAAATACATCGCTGAGAACTTCCGTAAATAACCCCGGTCCACAGCCTATGTCGAGAATTCGTTTGGGGATAACGTAGGCTCTAAGCGATAGAGCGAAAACGTAGTAATACCATCTAAATTTTTCAGACCAAGCCCGGTATTTGGTAACCCTACTATTATACACAAAAACTTATTTAGTCTACTCAACTCAATAAGTTTTATGCTCGATGAAATAGCTAAAACTTTTAAAGCTGTAAACGATTTTATGAAGACACTGCTCGATCCGACAACGTATCTCGGAGATGTAACTCTCAAAGAATTTGGAGAGCTCTACAACGATATCGCAAACTGCTTTTTTAAAATATCTTCTCTGAACGCTGAAACATACCTTAAAGCTATTACCGAAATGCAACGGGGTGACGCGGAATCTCTCCTGAACTTGTATCTTAATTACATTTCGAATCTTGAAGATATTTTTGCTGACCTTATGGACAATCCCGTAATGGCTGCTTACATAAACATATTGAATAAAATCTATCTGAGATCTCTACTTTTAATTCAAAACTTAAACAACGCCTTCTTTCATTCTATGGGTCTTGCGACTCGTAAGGATATTGTTGCACTATCGGAGGCTTACGTTGACCTTAAGGGAGATATAAAAAGGGAGACTCGGAGGATATTAAGGGAGATCAAAAAATTACAGGAGGGGTCGAAATGATCGAAGAGTATTTAAGAAATACGAGGAGATTTTTAAAGCTATCCGAGTGGTTTTTGAAGCAAAAGGATTTTATTCTACCCGATGAGGACCGTCCCTATTTCATTCCCAACATCGAAACGGGTCAGACGGAAAAGGTCGAGATTTTCAGTGATAACGGTGTGAAGCTGTATAGATATCTCTCGAGAACGGAAAAACAATTTGAAATCCCGTTGGTTATCGTTTACGCCCTGATAAACAAACCCTACATCCTTGATCTCTATCCCGAAAGGAGCGTTGTCCGAAGACTCCTCAACGCAGGCTTCGACGTCTATCTAATCAAATGGGGTGATGCAACGATCGCAGACCAGTTCGGTCTCGATGAATACATTGACATATTCTTGCACGATTTCGTAGAGGAGGTCAAGGATTACGCCAATGTCGATTCCGTGTCTTTGTTGGGATACTGCATGGGCGGTGGATTTGCGGCGATATATTCCGCTCTTTATCCAGAAAACGTAAAAAATCTTTTGCTAATGGCGGCAACCCTTTACTTTGGAAAAGATGTGGGAGGCTTCGTCAAACTCTCCGACAAGAGATTTTTCGATCCCGAGGACATTACATCACCCTTCGGATACGTTCCAGCATGGTTCTTAGCCGAGAGATTTAAGATCCTAAGACCCCTCGAAAATTACGTTACGAAATACGTGAACATGTTCCTGAATGCGGATAGGGAAGGATTCTTGGACCTCTTCTTCAGAATGGAAAAGTGGATTCACGATGGAGTGAATGTTGCTCCATACGCCTACATAGATTATGTCAAAAAACTCTACCAGAACAACGCTCTCTGCGAAGGAAAGCTTTTCATAAACGGAAAGAGGGTGGATCCCAAGAAAATAACGATGCCAATTGCCGTGATAGTCGGTAGAAGGGATCATCTCGCTCCTCCCAAGAACACCTTAGGCTTTTTGGATTACGTTGGAAGCAAGGAAAAAGCGATATTCGAAGCGGATGTCGGACACGTTGGACTCGTAGTTTCCGGAAGAGCTGTAAAGCTCTGGGATGAGGTTGCACGGTGGCTCGGAAAGAGAAGCGGGAAAAAGATTAGGAGGGATATTTGAAATGCTTTTTGAAGACATCGAATATGTCTTCTGGCTTCTCTAAGATGAAAACATCACCCATAGACGCAAGCTTCCTCACGTGCTCCACGTCTTCTTTTCTAACTCTTAACTTCAGATCTCTACCATCCGGGAGTTTTGTTACAACTACACCCTCTTTGTAATCGGAAGGCATAATGTAAACGGGAACGAAAGCCTTTAACGCCATTATTGCTGAGTTCGTCAGCAGAGTATCTCCAATTCCCATTGCAATCTTCGCCACAGTATTTGACGTCGCCGGAGCAATCAGAAGAAACTCATATCTACTAGTCTGAAGTTGTCCTGCTAAGAACGGTGTGTTAGAATTAATTTCCACCCTGACTACTCCGATTTCCCTTAGATCATTTTTCAGTTTGTAATATCTTACGACCTCTTCTCCCGCTTTTGATAAATAAACGGTAATTTCAACGTCTGGATAGAGCTTCTTAATCTTCTTCATGACCTTAACAGTCTCAGGCAACCTGTCTCCGCTTCCCGTTATACCCCAAGCAACCCTCTTCTTTTTTTCACTCATTCTTACCACTTTCTAATAAAAAGGCTACAAACCTCTTGACAGTTTTCCTTAGACTTCTGAATCCCTTCTCATCCTGCTTCACACCTTCCAAAGTATCTCTGCTCCAGAAAGTTGCACCCAAATTTGCACCGAAGGAGCCGCCGCTCACCGGAATAACACCGTTCAAGATGTAGAACGTGATTATCTGCTGTATAGCAAGCTCTTGACCACCTATCCTGTCTCCACCAACTGCAATAGCCATGCCGACTTTTCCCCGAAAGAAATCGTAATCCGCGGCGACGAGAGCTCTGCACCTGTCCATTACAGCTTTTATCTGAGCACTAACACCGCCGTTGTATACTGGAGTCGCCATGACAATTCCTTCGGCTTCTTTGAGCATCCCGTAAAGCTCGTGCATGTCGTCTTTAATTCTGCAGACTTTGTGCTTCAAACAGTAATCACAGTGCTGACAGGGGCGGATATCCTTTCCCCTCATAGTGAAAAATTTTGTTTTAAATCCCTGCTCTTCGATCATTTTCAGAGCTTCCCTGAGAACGAACTCCGTTGCCTTTTTCCTCGGGCTACCGCATATCCCCACTATCATCTCGCAAGCTCAACTCCGAGCTCGAAAGCCTTTTGGAGCTCTTCCTCATTTGGTCTGAACTTAACCATCAATGGATTGAGCGTTTCGAGTTTTAGCTCCTCAAAAACCTTTTGGATTTCTTTCACGGCGTTTCCGTTCCATCCGTAGGATCCGAAAGCTAAGGCTTTCTTATTCTGCGGTTTTAATCCCTTGAGGTAAGTCAGGAACCCCGCCACAGGTGGGAAAATTCCGTTGTGAATCGTCGGGGATCCCACGGCAATTGCTTTGGCATCGAGAATTTCCGTTACTATATCTGCCCACGGATCTTTCCTGACGTGGAATAGTCTCACTTCAGTCCCTTCGCTTTCGGCACCATCTGCAATTGCTATTGCCAATCTCTCGGTCGAATGCCACATCGAATCGTAAACGACAACGACTTTGTTCTCGCTCTCGAAGTTTGCCCATCTTAAATAGGCTTCTATTATCTTTGAGGGATTTTTCCAGACCACACCGTGACTTGGAGCTATTATCTCTATCTCAAGCCCGAGTTTTTGAATTTCTTCAAGCTTTCTCTTTATGAGCGATGCAAGGGGCATCAGAATGTTCGCATAATAAAGCTTCGCCCAATGTATAGCTTCGTCAACGTCCAAATCCTCGTCAAACCTCTCCTCGCTCGCAATATGTTGACCGAAAGCATCGTTTGATAAAAGGATTTTATCTTCTTTGATATAGGTGGCCATGCTATCCGGCCAATGGAGCATCGTCATATCGATGAATGTGAGCGTTTTCTTTCCCAGTTTTAACTCATCTCCTCCCTTTACAACCTTTGTCTCCCATCCGTCGCCGTAATATTTGTGTAGTCCATCCTTTGCCCTCTGAGTGCAGACGATAACGGCATCCTTCGCTGTCTTGAGTGTGTCGGGAAGACCACTTGAATGATCAGGTTCAATGTGATTCACTATGATGTAATCGATTTGAGAGGGATCTACGATCTTTTTTATCCTTTCGAGGGATTCCCTGACAAACTTGTGCTTTACCGTATCAACGAGGGCAATTTTTTCATCAACTATGAGGTAAGAATTGTAGGTTAATCCCCTTCTCGTCAGGAAGTCGTGGAAATCCCTTTCGCTCCAGTCGATGGCACCGACCCAAAAGATGTTGTTTTTTATCTCAGTCGGTTTCATATTAGTATTTTTGATGATCTACTATTAAAATTTTCTTTCGATTTTCGAACCATTTAAGTTCGAGGCAATTTTCAATTCGCTTGCAAAAACATGGCTGAAAGATAGATCGAGGAGGAAAAAATGCTTTTTGAAAGGAGCAAAAAAATTTAAACCATCTCAAGGAGGTGCCGCCATGTATTTCGGGGTTTGGATTGACAGATTAAAGAAGAATGAAGTTCTTGAAAAGCTAAAAGACTTGTGCGATGAAGTTCACGAGGTATTTTACGATTACGACTTCATAGTTAGATCCAAGTTGATGGAGTGAAAGGCGTTAGAAAACATTACAACTGATGAATAAAGTCTCGGAACTTCAACCTTAATAATTCTCTCTCCGTTGTAAAAGTTGATTAACTCCTCCGAATCTTTAAAGCGTTCGATTAGATCCCTGATGTCTTTCTCAAGCAGTTTAAGAGATTTCACTGATTATTTCTGATAATGTCGGCTGTTACCCCGATTCCGTAGGATACGTATTTTCTCTCGACTTCCCACTCATCCAACAGAGAGATAAACTTATTTTTAAATCCCTCAAATATTTCCGGATTGCTCTTTCCTATCTCTGCAATCCCGAGAGGGGCACCTACGCGATACCCGCCACTCTCATCACTAAGATGCCAAAAAAGACGGTGGATTGTCTCCATTGCCTTTTCACCTGTCCCCTCGGGCAGTGCGCCTAAAGGATCTGCTGAAAACCCTGAGGCATGCAGCGATCTGCACGGGATCGCTCGTTACCTGAAAGACTGTATTTGCTATCTGTCCAGCAAGTCTGTCTCCTTTCGCCGAAGTTACCACGTAGAGTCCGTAGCTTATCTTGTATAGTGCTTTAACGTCCATAACATCACTTAATAGGATAATAAATCCCTTGCCACGTAGTAACTATGCGGATGACCGCAACTTGGACACTTCTCTGGCGGTTCTCTGCCATAGTGAACGTAACCGCATTCAAGGCATATCCACTCGACTTCTTTATTCCTCTTGAAGAACGTTCCCTTTTCAATCTCTTCAAGCAACCCGCGATACCTTTCCTCATGGTGTTTTTCGGCTCTCGCTATTGATCTCAATATCGCCGCTATCTCTATGTAGCCTTCCTTTTCAGCCTCCTCCGCGAATTTCGGATACATTTCGGTGTTCTCGTGATGCTCCCCGGCTATTGCATCCCTAAGATTCTCCGCCGTGGTTCCGAGGATGAGAGGAGCTTCTGCGTCGACGTTTATAGCTTCTTTATCTCCCCTTATATCCTGTATGAGCTCGAAAAGTGTTTCAGCATGCTCCCTCTCATTCTCAGCGGTCTCTAAAAAAACCCTCTGGATAAACACGTATCCCTCCTCTTTAGCAACCTTCGCATAAAACGTGTATCTGTTTCTTGCCATACTTTCTCCTATAAAGGCTTTAACCAAATTTTCGAGAGTTCCCATTCTAATCACCTCCTAATAGGATAAAACATCCTTTGCAACGAAATGGTATCGCACCGCAGTTGGGGCAAACTTTGGGCGGCTCCTTTTCCCTGTGAACGTAACCGCACACAAGACACAACCATTCATCCTCTTCATCCCTTTTGAACATAGTTCAAGGAGTTTAGCAAACTTCCTCTGATGGAATTTCTCAACTTCTGCGAATGTCCTGACGCTCTTGGCGACCTCCTCAAATCCCTCCTTTTCGGCAATCTCTGCAGGATACAGCTCTTCAGCCTCTAATTTCTCGCCTTCAACGGCAAATCTGAGATTTTTCGCAGTGCTTTCGGACTTTATCGGAGCCGTTATTACAATCTCCATCGGTTCCACATCCATCTTCCTAATGAAGTTTGCAAAAATCTCAGCGTGCTTCTTTTCGTTCTCTATGACTTCCTTAAAATATTTGGAAACGTAAATAAGATTTTCTCCTCTCGCAATATCTGAGTAGATCGTATATCTGCTTATAGCGATGCTCTCCCCTATGTAGCCCTTCAGCAGATTTTTCGGTGTCTCCATAACTACTCCTCTGACTGCCACAGACCGTGGACGTTGCAGTAAGCTCTCGCCTTTACCTTCTCAGCCATTACGACGAATTCCGCCTTCGGCTCGTCTCCAGGCTTCAGTTGCTTTCTGTGAACGCATCCGTCATCGATCACTTCTATCCACTCGATGTAATGATTTTCCTCCATCGGATGGGGAACACTGCCCACTTTGACTGTGACTTTGTTATCATCCCTTTCGATTACGGGTAAGTGCTTCTCTCTTCCCTCATCCGTCGTTTTAATCTCCATCAGTATCATTGGCTGACCGCAACAAACGAGTTTACCCCTTCCAGCATGAATAACCTCCACTACGTTTCCGCAAATCATACATTTATATATTTGCAAAATCTCAGTCACGATATCACCTTCATTCAAATCTGCACAAATATTTAATCTCTCCTCTTCAGTGCATTCCTCATTGCGTGAGTTTCTCTTTCAACAATCTTTTCGCTAAGGGTCATTTTTCCACTCTAATTGCCTGTAACACTCGATCTCTCCGGCTTTAGCCTTTTCAAGTCTTTCTCTTGCCGCTTTTTCGTCAGTTGCCGAAGGTATTATGGCTTTATCCCCAATGAGCTCGTTGTTCGGCCAGTTTGCAGGCATTGCCACGCCGTTAGCATCGCTTATTTGTAGAGCCTTTACCGCTCTCAGAATTTCATCCATGTTTCTGCCCAACTCCTGAGGGTAGTAAATGATGGCTCTGATAATTCCCTTATCGTCTACGATGAAAACAGCTCTTATCGTATTTGTCCCCTTAGCAGGATGTAGCATTCCAAGAGCTTCAGCAACACGTCCCGTATCGTCGGCTATTATCGGAAATTGGATTTTGACGCCGAGCTTCTCCTTAATCCATTCAACCCATTTTATGTGGGCGAAAACCTGATCAATGCTGAGCCCTATCAGTTCGCAGTTCAGCTTCTTGAACTCGTCGTATCTTTTCGTGGTGCAGACTGGTGTAAAGTCTGCTGGATGGCTGAAAAGAACGAGCCATTTGCCCTTAAAATCGTCCGGTGATCTCATTTTGCCATGGGTTGTTAAAACCTCCATTCCGGGGAATTTTTCACCAAGTCTTGGTAAACCCATATTACCACTTCTTTCTAATTTTTTACTAGATGTTCTAGAATATAAATATTTTGGTTCGAATTTCGAGTTAAATTAAGTTGACAGCTTATGAAAGCACATTTAATTTTAATGCAACTTGTTTCGATTTCACTTTCGATTTTAGTAGAAGCTTTTATAAACTTCGAAAGAATTGAATTGATGGACGAAAAAGATCTGATGATTATCGAAGCAATAATGAAAAATGGACGGATATCCAAAATGGAACTGGCAAGAATTCTTGGTATTACGGAAGCAGCTGTAAGAAAAAGAATTGCAAAACTGGAAGAAAACGGGATAATTCTCGGATATAAGGCTATTATAGATTATAAAGCCGCTGGATTTTTGGCATCTTTAACAGGGATTGATGTGGATCCAGAAAAACTATGGTATGTCGTAGAGAAGCTTAGAGATTTTGATGAAATCAAATCTATGTGGTTGACTACTGGAGACCACACGATAATGACAGAAATTCTAACAAAACGGACAGAGGAGCTTTCAAAAGTGCATAAAGAGATTGAAAAAATAGAAGGAGTAAGAAGAGTTTGTCCGGCGATAATTATTAACACGCTGAAGTTTTAACATCGCTATTAATTTTGGAGTGGGGTCACAAAAAAAGAGACGCCGAGTGTATTTGATTTAATATTATTTATATATTTATTTATATAAAGCGAATAAAGCGATAATAAATTGTAAGCCACCCTTACCTCCTACAAGTCATAAGTGAATACAGAGATTCTTATACTTCGGAGCTTTATCGAGCCACCATTCCTCATCGAATTTTTGAAGCGCTTGATAGGCTTCCTCTGGGTCTTTTTCTAAGATGTACAGCATTATTGTTCCAGCTCACAGGTGCTTGATCCCCAAACACACGCTTAATTTTTCAATAGTTTATAGAGTTCTCCAGCCCTAATGTCTATCAGAATCACCAGCGAGTTTTAAAGTTCTAATGATGTT
>CBEWZU010000039.1:0-21277 GCA_965561205.1 uncultured Archaeoglobaceae archaeon
ACAGTAACAGAAAAAGAGCCGCCGCCGGGATTCGAACCCGGGACCTGGTGATTACAAGTCACCCGCTCCGACCAGCTGAGCTACGGCGGCTCGTTAATGAATTAACATCTCTAAATATAACTTTATCGCTATACGATTAGGTCGCCCTTCTTTCGAACGAACTCTACGAGACCGCCTTCTTTTAGTATTCTAATCATTACGTCGGGTAGGGGTTTTGCTTTGATTTCAATGTTTTTTGTTAAATCCCTTATAATCCCAGTGGAAAGATCAACTTCCAATTCATCGCCATCGTCGATTTCATCTGTGTCCGCTATCAGAACGGGGAGACCAATATTTATCGCGTTTCTGTAAAATATTCTCGCAAACGATTTGGCTATCACGGCGGAGACACCAGCAACCTTCAATGCGAGGGGTGCGTGTTCTCTGCTACTTCCCATACCGAAATTCTTTCCAGCTACTATGAAATCACCCGGTTTGAATTTTTTCATAAAATCCGGATCTGCATCCTCCATGACGTGTTTTGCAAGCTCTGGAAGGTTGCTCCTTAGATGATAGTATCTGCCGGGAGTGATGTGATCTGTGGATATGTCATCTCCAAATTTCCAAGCTTTCCCTCTCAATCGCATTGGGGGATAACGGGGGTAAAGGTTTTTTAACGTTTACTGTATAAGATGTATGAAATTCGAACCGAGAAAACTTCCAACTGTCCTCACAGCAGAGGAGCTGATAGACAAAACGTTTAGGAGAGCTTCAAAAGTTAGCGGAAGGGATAGAAGAGAAAAGGCTTTGAACAAGCTTTCTACAATTTCTAACGTTTTAAAAGATTATTTTAACAAAATTATCACGGCACACCCATCTTATGAGAATTTGGATAACTTTTACAGGGAAATGATAGACATAATCGTCGGAATTAGAAGATTAAAGAAGAGTCTTGCGGCACTGAATTGGGCTAACAAAATGACTCAACAGGTAATAACGAAAGGTATTAAAAGGATTAAAGGTGGTAAAAATCCCGATGTTGTCCTAAAAGAGGTTTATGGAAGAGTAGCCTCGATAATAGAGCAGATAGATGATGAATTAAGGTTTCTAAATGAGGCAAAAAATAAGATGAAGGAGATTCCAACATTAAGTGACGATTTCACCGTTGTTCTTGCGGGATATCCCAACGTGGGAAAGTCGAGCATAATCGCAGAGATATCCACCGTAAAGCCCGAAATAGCCAGTTACCCCTTCACAACAAAGAAGATTTTCGTAGGATATATAGAAAACGACGAAAGAATACAGATAATAGACACTCCCGGATTGCTCGACAGACCCCTCGAAAAAAGAAACTACATCGAAAGAAAAGCGATATCTGCCATAAATCATCTCGCGGATTTGATTATTTTCGTGATTGATCCTACGGAAACTTGCGGATACAACTTAGAGAAACAGATGAATCTGCTTAGTGAGATAAAAAGGCAATTCTGTATTCCGATAATTGAGATATACAGCAAAGCGGATCTCCATGAAAGAAGGGACAGACTCGCAGTTTCTGTGGTGACAAAAGAAGGTATTAATGAGCTTGTAGACCTTTTGAGATTAATGGCAAAAGAGAAATCCCAACAGATAGCCGATGATAGCACCCGTGTTTAGGAAAGGTAATCCGGCATGGGCGCCTCCTTTTCTCTCAACAAAAATCATTAGGACAATCAGCCCGATGTATCCGAAGATTATTACGAGAACACTCTGAACTAAGCAGTGATTGAACGTGTAGGATGAGACCGCTAGGATATTGGGTATCACGACATCTCCGACGCCCATAATTGCGTTTCTGTCTTTTCGGGGTATTATGAAAAGAACGGGGACATTGATATCTGAAACACTCTCTGCAAGCCTTATCATGTGTTTTGTTTTGTAAACAGCGATATAATCGTAAATGGCAAGGATTACGAGCAGGATTATGGCTGGATACGGCTCAAAACTTATCCCGAAGATTGCTGTTATCGCAGATGCAATCAGAAGTCCTGAGATGTTTAAAATTATCCAGTGTCTCTTCAATATGAGTAGCGACAAGAGGATGACGGACGGAAAAACGGATAGAATCCCAAGAAATGGCATAAATGCATAAATATATGTCAGGAAGATCAGAAGATAAAATATCACTTTCAAAAATTCTTTCCTGAACTTCGTGAGGAAAATCACGAGAACTGTGAAGGAAAGAATCATTAAAAGATAATAAAATGAGTTTGAAACCTCAGATGGATTCTCGAAAGCTCTTATACCCGCCTCTGCGTAATCTGGAGCTATAAGTAACGCTAAAGCTCCCGTCAACAAATAAAATATTGAGAGGATGTAACGCTCCTTCATTAAAATCTCACTTTAACTTTTTCTCCCTTTGCCAAAGCAAGCTTTAAGGCTTTTCCGGCATCTCGATCTTTTCTTACCCTTATCACTCCTTTTCTTCCAACTTCCGCTGTCAGAAGGTATTTATCTCCAACGTAAACATCCACCCTTTTCCCTTCAAGACCCTGGGCGTTAATCACATAGTATTTGGCTTTTTCCTCCACTCGAACTTCCATTTCATTCTTCCTCTCGATTTTCAGTGGTTCCACCTCGATCTGAACTCCGAGGTCCTCTTCGATTTGCTTGATTCTTTTTCCTTTTCTTCCAATTAGATAGGGTATTTCGTCCTCTGCAACCCTTACGATGGCTTTGGTTCCGCTTACGGGAACGATTTCATATACGGAGACGATATCTTTAATCTTGCTTTCTATGGCGTATTTGAGGAGCTTATTCTCCTCCGTCTCCTCAACGGGCATTACGACAACCTGCTCACCGTAGGTGTAGATTTCGTATTCAACTTTTTTCGTTTCGAAGTCTTTAACCTCAATTACGGGTCTCGCCAAATCGGCTTCCACCATCCCGTAGGGAACTTTGACTTTAAATTCAAGTTCGTAGACTTTTTCAACCTTCCCGGCATCTATGAAGATAACTGTGTCCACAACCTGAGGGATTACTCCGAGTTCCACCCTCCCGATCATTCTCTGAATTGCATCGATTGGTCTCGTCGCATGGGTAACTCCGATCATTCCGACACCAGCTAATCTCATGTCGGCAAATACCTGAAAGTCTGAAGTCTTTCTAAGCTCGTCGTAAATCGTGTAATCGGGTCTAACGAGTAGAAGAACATCCGCCGTAAGGCTCATATTCCCTTCAAGGGGTGCGTATTGTGTAATTTCGTCTCTCACCATAAGGTCTCTGGGGCTTTCCATTGTCTTAACCATGTGTCCATTTTCAAGGAGATAGTTTGCAACACTTGCCGCAAACGTGGACTTACCGGCACCGGGAGGTCCTGAGATGAGGATGCCACGCTGCCTCTCGATAAACCTCTTTTTGAGTTCTTCGCTTAATCCGTAATCATCTAAGGTTGCCTTAGCTATCGGTCTGACCGCTGTTATCTCCATCCTATCCGAGAAGGGTCTTTCGGCAATGGCAATCCTAAGATCCCTCAATTGGACAACCGTAACTCCCTTCCTTTCGATTTCTATGCTGCTATCCTCATCTTGGCTTGCGGCTTCTATTATCTCATGGGCGATTTCTCTAAGCTCTTCAAGGGTCATCGGCTTCTCGGTTATCTTGACGAGCTTTAATTCGCCTATTCTTCCCTTTTTTGCATAAGCTTCGACACCTTCCCTTAAATGAACGCTTGCGGTGTCATCCGTAAAGAATTTGATGATCTTGGTATTCTCGGGTTTGATCGTCTCCTTCTTCACATATATGGAATCGATACCCTTCGCCACGGCTACCGCGTGCTGAACTCTATCCCCCGTGATTAAAACGGCTTTCTCCTCTTCAGCTATCTTCCTAATCAGATTATCGATCTCCCCACCTCTTGCAAGCCTTACATGCTCTAAACTTGGTCTTTCACCCAAAAAGAGGACGTCAAATCCATACTTTTCGGAGAGATCCCGTATTCTTTTAATTTCTTCAAGACCTTGGAATCCGGTTATTTTACCGAAATTAGCCTGAGCTTCGAGCTCCGCTACTACCGCCTCTGGGATGATGATAGTGCCTCTGATCTCCCCTTCCTCGATCATTTTTGATACTCTTCCATCTATGATTACGCTTGTGTCTACGACGAATTTCATTTTATTCCCTCCAGTTTTCTGAAAAAGCATGAGTAATTACCCGTATGGCAAGCTACTCCTTTCTGTTCTACGATATAAAGAAGAGCATCCTCATCGCAATCAACTCTGACCTCAATAACCCTTTGAACGTTTCCCGATTCTTCTCCCTTCATCCACAGTTTTTTTCGACTTCTACTGAAGTAATGGGCAAAACCGGTTTCAAAGGTTTTTCTTAAGGCTTCTTTATTTGCATAGGCTAACATTAAAACTTCTTTTGTTTTTGCGTCTTGAACTACAACGGGTATTAAACCATCTTCGTTGAATTTTAACATCGGTAACCCTTATTTAGGTAATGTTTATAAAATTATATCACAAATTGAGGGCATGAAAAGATACCCCACAGGAATATTGAACTTTGACTCGCAAATCGGCGGTGGCTTTCCTGAAGGGAGCGTAATTCTTCTTTTAGAGGATCCCGGGGCAGGAGCTGAAATCCTATCCTTTTACTTCGTCGTGGAAGGCCTAAAGAAGAACGAGAACATCCTATACATAACTACGGATGATACCGTGGAAGAGCTTAAAGAGAGCTTGAAGATTTATTTCGACATTTCCGACAATCTTTTTGAAAAGATCAGATTTATCGATCTAATGAATCCAAGAGTTGGGATGGGTAAAAGTCTCGGGTTCGTCCCATCCCTTTACGGTGACGCTTATAATCGAGTTATTGAAGAAATTTTCAAAGGAAGCTACGGTAGGATTGTCCTAAACAATTTGGCATACTTTGCAAAACATTACGACAGAGATACAGTAATGAATTTACTCGAAAACATATCAATCTACGTGAAAAGGAAGAAAGGCGTCGCTCTGATTCTTCTCACAAGAGGTCTGTTAGATCCTTCCTATGAAGTGGCGATAAAACACGTAGTGGATGGAGTTATTGAAATGTGCATAGTTGAGGCGGAAAATGAAGTTCAAAGGAGAATTAAAATCTTAAAACTAAAAAGAACAATAGTTCCAAAAAACATGTTCCGCTACGAAATAACCGATAAAGGAATAAGTTTAGAGTCAGTTAAAAGGATAATATGATAATCTCACAGGGTGTTATTGAGATAAAAAACGTCAAAGAATTTTTAGGATAATATGATAATCTCACAGGGTGTTATTGAGATAAAAAACGTCAAAGAATTTTTGAGCAAAATACCAGATGGATGTGTTCTAATTAATTCAGATTACGTAATCAGCTTAGATGTTCTAAAGTTTGCAGTTCAGAAAGCTTTAAAGTCTTGGAGAGAGAAAAGAAACGTCGCAAAGACATTATCCATGGAGATTTTACTTTACGTATCAGCAACGAGACAGATAAACAAAGCTCTGAAAATCGGATTGAAAGAGGGGGCAAATAGAGTGATCGTCGTAGATCTTAACGGATGTCTTGAGAAGCTAAAGGAGCTTGGATTTAAAGAGAGGGATGTTCTCCAAACGGATGATAAGAAAATAAAAAGGATCGCTGAATTCTACGAGATTGATGAGGAGGAGCTAAATCTGGTTGGCAAAGAAAAGTTACCCCTCCTTATAGGAGAGAGGATCGTCCTTTTCGATATAACTAAGTAGGGCGGCACCCTTTGCTACCGCAAGTCCATCCTTAATTACTTTAATTTCAGGATCAAACTCCTCTGGTAGATAATCGTAAATCAAATAGAAGTCTTCCTCTTTGAGTTTTTCAGATATTCTTCCGCCAAAAGCAACGAGCTGAGGATCCAATATCATCACTGCTTTTGCGACCTCCTTGCACAAAATCTCAAATCCCTTGAATTTTACGATTTCATCCCTTTCGATCTCCCGACCGAATTTCTTTTTTATAGCCCATCCACTGAAGAAGTTTTCCAAATGACCCCGGCCGCCGCAAACGCATTTCTCCTCACCATCGATATGAACGTGACCTATCTCCGAAGCAAGTCCCCTTCCCCTATACAACTTTCCGGACGCGATCACTCCGGCACCAACACCCGTTCCAAGGGTTACGGCGAATATGTGATCTTTTTTAAACAGATATTGAGCATACACCGCAAAGCAGTTGGCATCGTTTTCCACCTTTAAATTCGTGAAGAGTTCAGGTTTGAAGTTCTTTATGTTTGGAGTTTTTAGGATCTTCCCCTCTCTTATCCATCCGGCAATTGCGAAAACACCATTTCTGTATTTTTCGATGTTTTTAGGATCGCTAAGAAACTCTTCGGTTCTCATTGTTAAAATGTGATGAAATCTACCGTCGAATGCGACTACATCCGTGTTTGTTCCTCCAACATCTATTCCCAAATTTGTCAAGTAACTATCCCCTTTCATGTTTAAACTTTGTTCTTTCGTTAAGTTATTAAAAATCTGCTATGGATCTATTCGCGAAACATCTCCATGATTTTGGGAATAATCTCATTGGCGATCTTCAAAGATTTAGGTATTAGTCTCGAATAACAGTATTCAATCGGATTTTCCCGTAAGGATTCTACCGTAACACCACTCATGATAGCCGCATACAGGAACGTTTTAAGCTCATTGGAAGAGGTTCCAATTTCTTTTAAAGCATCGGCAATCTCGAAAGCCAATTTTTGGGCGTGTTCTTTCATATCGATCCTTTTTCCGAATTTCTTTCTTGCAACAATTATGAGAGTTCTATCGAGAACATTGTTATTCTTCCTTGCTACAAGTCTGGTGAGAAGTTCAGTCGTCACGGGCCATATTCTCGTTACGTAAAAGTTACTTCCATAAAGTGCACTTATTATCGATTTCCAAGCGTTTAAAGTTCTGTGTGTAAACCACACAACCAAAAGCCCGTCATCTTTTAAAGCAGTGTATGCTTCTTTAAAAAATTCCAGCATTTGTCGGGCATACCAGATTTCGCCGAATTGATTCTTGCTGTAATTCATGCTTTTTCTAACTATTAGTTCTCCTTCTCTCGGAACTGTTTGAGAGTGTGCGTCCCACTCGCCAATTTTTTCGGTATCGAATATAAATCCCTTTATAAGCCGTTTTAAAGACAATCTCAATACTTGCCAAAAATATTCACTTACATCGCTATAAATGTGGGTATCGAAATAAGGGGGATCGACGTTTATCAAATCGAATTTTTCAGCCGTGTAGGACGTCAATTTTCTTGCGTCTCCATGAATCACGGTGATCTTATTTCCTAGTCCTTCCAATCTTTTGCATATCTCGTTTAGCACGGGAACAATCCCACCTTGGGTCTTGTTTGATACTTCGGGCTCAAAGATCCACTTCAAATTTTTTCGTGGGACTATTGCTTCACAATATGCTTCTCCGTATGACACTTTTCTGTTCCTTGCATATTGACCAAGAGTGTCCCTTATCGTGCCTTTTTTCCACGTAGTTACTATGGAATTATAATCTATGACCCGACTTATTCCCAAAGCAAGGTAAACCATTGATGCCTTACCGATGTCGTCATCGGGATCCCCTATGCGGTCGTTGAGATATTTTATGAGATATGCAATGGAAAGCAGTTGACGGGGATTGAACAGCTGATACCAGTACTTAATACCATATTTTTTGACGGGGTCGAATACTTCGTTCTCCTTTGGGATTTCATTCAGTGGCAAGTATTGTTTAATTTCTGCAGAGGAATTGGAGAATCGTTTACAGGCTTTTAAGAAAGCTTTAAAATCCTTATTGTCGGCCACTCTATACCCATCTCTCGTTTGTCTGATTAGTAAAACGTGAGTTGACAAAATTTCGTCCTCACGAATTTCTCCCTGAGAGAGATCTGTCAAAACCTTATTGTGTTTCTTGGTCCAAATTTTGTAAGCTTCATTCTTTTTCATCACATGACCGCAGTAAGGACACACAATCTCCCCCCTTTTAACGTGAGGTAATTCTGTTTTGAGTCTGGAAATGTATGGCGTAAAGTTTCTTTCTTCGCTATTAAAATAAAAACCTAAATAATTGTTTCTTGCAATTTCTGAGTTATGGATTAATGGAATCGCTCCACCACATTTAGGACATTCAACACCCCTTGCAAATATGTATCCTTCAGCATCCTTCGGATAGAACTCTCCAAGATTTTCTTCTATGAAATAGATCAATTTCTTCGCCTCGTCCCTCACCCTGTTCGCGAGTTCTCTACCGTATTTGGCGGGATATTCAATTGTTGCCTTTAAAATTATATATGCTACAGGATTGTAATCAATTGCCACAGTTCTAAACCCCAATCTTAGACTTTCAAAGGGTATCGCACCCCCACCAGCCATTGGATCACAAACAACTATTTCGTCTGCTTTTTTTCCATCCTTGCTTAACAAGTTTACAATAATGTCCTTTTTAGGGTCTGTGTAAAAAAGAAGGGGAGGATATCTATTTCGAATGTAAGCATCCTTTTTCATGTTCCATCCAAGAACATCCATAAACAGGCTCTGGTCAACATCATCGGTAAGAATCGATGCAAGGGTTATCGCTCTCGCCGCGGAACAAGGTCTTCGAGCAAACCATGGGTGCAGATTCCTTATTTTTGGATCGAAAAAATTTCTCCCTATATTTCCAGATATTCCAAGCTCTTTTGCATGTTTTATGTAAGCTGGAGCAGACTTATATGCCATTTCGATTCCAGCATCTCTGCTTATCTCCTTTACTGGGAACCACTTTTCAATCAATTTCTTACCCATTCTTAGTCCCCCATATTTCGAAATTCTGCAAATTTTCTGTCTATTTCATCTCTTAACTCATTTCCCGCCTCTTGAAAGACATCTAACAAATCATCGTATATATCATCGTTAGCAACGAAATTCCAAAATTCCTCTCCAACCAAAATCTCCCTCCTATCCAAATCATATAAGCCTTTCAAAGTCCATCGTTGATAAGGTTGAGGGTGGTAAGGATTATAGGGAATTGCAAGTCTTGTGAACACATTGGCGTTTTTATCTTGACTTAATCTCAATGCTGTCCATCTTAGAAGTTTTAATTTTAATGCTGCAAACTCCTTCATATTGGGCTTTGCACTCGTTATATCGAAATAATTCTCCTCATCTCCGATTTTCACGAATAAATCCACTCTTGAATCGGGATCTTTTTTTGGGATGCCTTTCTTAATGCTTTTTCTTATGAGCTCGATTTCCTCTAATTTATTTACCCGCCTTGTGCCCGCTCTTAAATCATAATGAATTTTTTGTATCAATTTTTCGGTTTCGGGATCGATGCTTCCTAACAAATCGTATTGCCTCTTAGCCTGAAATCCTGCATTTTTAGCAAGAATAACGGCAACTTGCTCCCATATAGAGATCCCAAATGTAGTATTCATGGATTGAATGAATGAAAACATAGCGTATCTGTCTCTTCCTAACAATCTGAAATGAAATGGCATGTAGTTCGTTTCTGGCTTATATTCTCTCAATTTGGATCTTACAATATTTATTAGAAGGTTACGTATCTCTCTACGAGTTTTTCTATTTAGCGCCATGTTTTTAAACCTCCGCTACAGACACTTAAATTTTCTTCTTACCCTTTGATCTTGAAAATTCCAGCGAAAAGGTAATGTTTAGTTTTTTACGAATATCGTTATGAGATTGCTATCCTCTGAAGAAGGTGAAAAAGCTGTAAAACTCGCAAGAAAAGCTATAGAATCTTATTTAAAAAATAAAGAGATAATTAAGGACAGGCTTAATGGCGTTTTTGAAGAGAAGAGAGGCGTTTTTACAACTTTAACAAAATACGGGGAGTTGAGAGGTTGCATCGGCTATCCGTATCCCGTTAAGAGGTTAGACGAGGCGATAATAGAATCGGCTATAGCAGCTGCAACGGAAGACCCCCGTTTTCCTCCCGTCAAGCTGGAAGAGATGAACGAGATCATTGTTGAGGTCACAGTTTTAACGCCACCCAAGAAAGTGGATGCCGTGCCTCCAGAAAGACCTAAAGCAATAGAGATAGGAAGACACGGTTTGATAGTAAAATACAAATATTTCAGTGGTTTGCTGCTTCCTCAGGTAGCCGTAGAATACAACATGGACGAAGAGGAATTTCTAACTCAAACGTGCTTAAAGGCTGGACTATCCCCCGACTGCTGGCTTTTTAATGAAGTTGAGCTTTACACATTCGAAGGTCAGATATTCAAAGAGGAGGTGCCACGAGGCAAGGTAATAGAGGTTAAACTAAAAGAATCTTGAAGCAAACGTCTGAGGCTTTGAATCGCAGTCCTCACGATACGGACAGAATTCACATCTCTTTGATTCCCTTTTTTCTGGGAGAAATCCACTTTCGATTTTCCTCAATTTCTCGATTATTCTGAGAAGGTTGTATTTATCCCTTCTCGATAGTTCGTAGGGGGCAAGAAATCCATCATAAGCGTAGTATACGAAACCCTCCTTCATCCCAGAGATCACGGAGGTTGCCGCCAATCTCATTCTCTCTTTAAACGTGAAATCATTCTTTCTTCTGCTCAACATAACGAGAAGGAAGCGATCCCCTTCAACTATTTCATCAACGATACCTTTGAGATTGTATTTATCGGATTTGAAGGTAACCTCCCATGCGATCGGTCTTAATTTATCGAGTTCTTCTGAGAATTTGAATTTTGAAGATGCCGCCGTGAAGATGCTCTTTTTTTCTGGATAGAGTGTGAGAAATCTCTCCAATGCCCATTCATAGTCGTATCCTTTCCTCAAGCTTAAGTAGATCTCTCTAACGGCGTGGTATTCGTTTACCTCCTCCAAACTGTTGTGGATTCTGAAGTAAGCTAATCTTGGACAGGACAGAAAACTCGTGATATCGCTAACCCTTAGCACAAATTTAATTTTTTTGACAGGTAAAAAATTTTCTGTTTTCTTGTCGTCTGTCGAATTTAGAGATCAAAAGATTTAAGCAAATTATTTATTGCTAATGTTAATAACCAAGAACAGGTGGTTTGCTTGGAATTGGGCTTCCTGATCAAGGTTGCTCTAATAAGCAGCTCCGGTGCTTTGGCTCCCGGTCCATTAACAGCCGCAACAGCCGCTGTAGGCGTTAAGCACGGATGGAAAGGGGGATTCTGGGTCAGCGTTGGTCATTTGATTGTTGAATTACCCCTAGTCATACTGATCGGATTGGGAGTTATTGCGATTCTTACAAACGATGTTGTTACCCAAGCTCTTAGCCTGATAGGAGGCCTTTTCCTCATTTTCTTTGCATATTTAACGGCGAGAGATGCGATTAAAGTCAAATCTATAGAGGCTTCAAGTATTTCAACATCTCCCCTACTTGTGGGGATCACGCTGTCTGCGTTAAATCCATTTTTCATCGCTTGGTGGGCTGGTATTGGCTCGCCACTCGTAATGGAAGCTTTAAAATACTGGGGACTCGCTGGGATTGGGATTCTCTACGTAGCTCATGTATGGCTCGATTTTGCCTGGCTTACGGGACTTGCGCGTGTGACTTCACTAAGTAGCTTTAGCCTCAGAATTTACAGAATTCTACTGTTTACCCTCGCATTGCTTGTAGCTATGTTTGGAATTGATTTCGTTTATTACGCTTTCCAAGAAAATCATTTGCTTCCCTTCTAACGATAGCTTTATTTTTACACATGACATTGAATTTTCATGATCGAAAGGGACGTGGAAATGTTCGACACGAAGTTTAAGTTTATCCAACGAGCTAAGGATGAAATCAGGGAACTCATTTACGATTACAAGAAGTGCAACGGATGCGGTATTTGTGTTTACGCCTGCCCCGTTAATGCGATCGAACTCGGCCCCATCCACGATATCGCCGTTGGATTGGAAATGCCTCCAGTCACAATAGATCACACAAAATGTGCGTTCTGCGGTATCTGCTTTGCATTTTGCCCGTTCAACGTTTACGAGTTTTATATAAACGGTGTAAAAATCGATAAAGATGAAATGCCCCTCTCACCTACAAGTTTCACCGAACTGATTGAAGATAAGTGTGTCTACTGCACACTTTGCTATAAAGCATGTCCCGAAGAGGCCATAACGAGAGATGTTAAAATAACAAGACAGGACATTCCCGAGAAAAACGAGGGGATTGAAGGTAAGTTAATAATCGACAGGGAAAAGTGTAATCTGTGCGGGATCTGTGCGGAGTTCTGCGAAGCTTTTAAGATGGTTGAGAAAGATCCGTCTCCCGAAGATCCAATGCCCTACGAGGATATTCTCTTCGATGAAGAAAAATGTGATTACTGTAAGCTCTGCGAGGAGATCTGCCCGGAAGAAGCTATAAAAGTCGAGGGAAAAAGGATAGAATTCAAATTGGATAAAATCGCCGAAATAAGAATAGATCAGGAGAAATGCTCTCACTGTGCCTACTGTGAGGTCGTTTGTCCCTACGATGCCATAAAGACTGTAAAGCCGATAGAAGGGAGGCTTTATCTCTACGAGCCGCGAATGTATCGTTGCGATCCGGTCGGATGTGGTGCCTGCATAAAGATATGCAAACACAATAAAGCCTGGTATGTTTCCAAAGAAAAGGGGAGAGTCTATTTTAACGAAGATCATTGCATCTACTGCGGTGCGTGCGAGAATTCATGCCCCTACGATCTCATAGCCGTCGAAAGGGAGAGCTATTACACGAAAGAAATCGTGACCTACGAGCCCTGGATAGATTCTTGGCACAATGCATTAGAGAGAATAATCGCAAAAAAGAGGGCTGAAGAGCCCGAAAGAAAATTCCTAAGAGAAAGAGAAATCACAATCGCTGAAGAGGTTATCGAAAAAAGGGAGCTTGATAGAGAAGCTCTAAAAATATTGGAGGAAAGGCTATCCGCTATAGAGAAAATACTTAAAAAACCATACATTAGAAGGGCGATAGAAATGGGTAACGTTGAAGCTTTCATTAAAAAACTGAAAAAGGAGAGTTAATATGCATCTGCAAAAAATAAAGGCTTCAAAGAATAAAAAGCTCCAAGGAAAACTAATTATCTTAGGAGTTACCGGCAGCATAGCCGCCGTCGAAACGGTTAAACTTGCAAGGGAATTGATAAGAAGGGGAGCGGAAGTCCAAGCTGTGATGAGCAAAGCCGCCATGAAGATAATCCATCCCTATGCACTGGAATTCGCTACGGATAATCCAGTGATAACCGAAATCACTGGGAGAATTGAGCACGTTGAACTTCTTGGCGTTGATGGGAGAGCCGATCTCTTTCTGATCGCTCCCGCAACGGCAAACACCATCGCAAAGATCGCAAGCGGTATTGACGACACTTCGGTCACGACGATGGCAACTACGGCTTTGGGATCTGGCAAGCCGCTGATAGTGGTTCCGGCGATGCACGAGGGGATGATTAGAAATCCCGCCATTGCTGAGGCAATCGAAAAACTTAAGAGCTTTGGTATTGAGTTTGTCGAACCAAGATTTGAGGAGGGGAAAGCAAAGTTCCCCGAAATCGAGAAAATTTGCCTTCAGGTCGAAAGAAAACTATACAGCAAAGAAATGACTGGCAAAAAGATCGTGGTCACGGCTGGTCCCACCCTTGAGTTTATGGATCCCATACGGTTTATAACAAATAAGAGCAGCGGAAAACTTGGATACGAAATCGCCCTTGAATTCTGGAGAAGAGGGGCGATAGTGACCCTAATAACATCAAAACCTCCTTCCATCGAACTTCCCGAATTCAAAGTCGTTAAGGTTGTTTCCGTGAGGGATATGCTGGAAGCTTCCCTGAATGCGGTGAAGAATGCCGATGTCTTCGTATCGTCGGCGGCGGCCTCCGATTTCGTTGTGGAAAAAGAAAAAAGCAAAATAAAAACAACCGCAGAATTAAACCTCAAATTAAAGGCGGCTCCTAAAGTCTTAAAGGAAGTAAAAAAGGTCTTTGATGGAAAGACAATAGGATTCAAAGCCGAAACCGGTGTGAAAGAAACCGATCTCGAGAGGATTGCGATTGAAAAAATGGAGGAAGATGAACTCGACATGGTTGTGGCAAACGATGTCCTTGAGAGGGGAATGGGGACGGAAGACACGAGGGTTTTAATCTTAACAAAGAAAAGAAAGTTCTGGATCGAAGGACTAAAAAGTGATGTTGCCGAAAGGATTGTGGAAACTTTTATAAGCGACTGTCTATGATCTTCGTTTCGGCGAGTGTAACAGCAATTTTTTCTGCAAAGTTAAGCAGGGATCCCCTGAAATCGGGATCCTACGGTGTGGGGTTCACAATCAACAAAGGAGTTTACGCGAAGTTATCGGACAGCGAAGGTGTCTTCCTGAACGGAGAAAAAGTTTCGTTCCCCACGGTAGAGTTTGTTTTAAGAAAACTCAATGCGAGAGGCGTGGAATTAAGGAGCGAAGTTCCAATATCCTGCGGGTTCGGAGTTAGTGGAGCTTCGGCTCTTGCGACAGCTCTTGAAATAGCTGTAAGGCGGAACATCCCTTTTTTTAAAGCCGCCGATGTTGCTCACGAAGCCGAAGTCGTTAACCGAACGGGATTGGGGGACGTCGTCACTCAGTGCTTTGGCGGTGTTGTTGTGAGATTGAAGGCGGGTTCACCTTCAAGGGCTGTCGTCAACAGGTATCTGTTTAAAGAGAAACTGGATTTTCTCGTTATGGGGGAGTTACCAACAGAAGACGTTTTGAAAAGGGAGATGAAAAATATAAACAGGATCGGGAAAAAATACTTTAAAGAATTTTTAAGAAAGCCCTCCGTAAGTAATCTATTCAGCACATCAAAGAAGTTTGCAATCGAAAGCGGTCTCGCTGATGACGATATAATTAATGTTATCGAAGCGGTCGAGAGTTATGGTGGTAAGGCTTCGATGATCATGCTTGGGAAGGGTGTTTTCGCACTAAACGGATGGGAAGCCTTTAAAGAATTTAAAGGAGAAAAGTTCCAAGCGGATATCGATCTTTGTAGTTGCAAAATTCTTTAGGCGACTGCTTTTTCTTCGACTATTACCTTAGGCTCCTTCAGCACTTCGATCTTTCTTATTTCAACTCTCCTCAAAGGATATATCTTTTTAGCGTTCTTGTATATTTCAGCGGGAATCTTTCCGAGGACGGCTTCCTGCAAGAACTGGACAAAGTTGTTCTTTTCTGCTGAATTTCTAACGATCTCGTTCATTATCTTTCTTATTGCTCTCTTTTGCGAACTCTGGCATCTTTTAACTGTAAAAGCCACACTTTTAACTCTCAAAACGTATCCATCGGCCGTTGTAACATCTACAATGTCTTCAATCTTGCTTGTTCTTCTTCTCGTCAGGCTGTTTAGATAATCTCTCGTCAGTTCAAATCTGTGGAACTTTGTGTATGCGTTTTCTCCTGCGACCTTAAAGACCTTAAATACCAATTTCTTGTAGGGATTCTGATTTGAGTAATCGTTTGTTAGTTCCGCTAATGTGATCTCGACAGTTCTGTTTATGACCTTACTCTCATCGTCTGCTGGTGTATATCCTATTTCAGTCATTCCGAAGTATTCTGGAGCGATAAGCGTGAACCATTTCTTCATTGTCCATTTATCCTTAACTCTCGCCGCTCTCCTCCTTCTCGCCATCTTAACACCCCTTAAGCTTGATAGGCATGCAATTAATAAAGTTTTTTGTGGATCGGAAAGTATTTAATAACTAATCAAAATCCAACTTACATGCTCCCTCCCAAATCAGATTTCTCGGAATGGTTCCATGAGATAATCCAGCAGGCTCAGATAATGGATATTAGATACCCCGTTAAGGGATTATACGTGTGGCTTCCTTTCGGATTCAAGCTTCGGAATTTAGTTTACAAAAAGCTTAGGGAGATCATGGATAGGGATCACGATGAGGTTTACTTTCCCGCCCTTATCCCCGAAACGGAACTGGGAAAGGAGGGGGAGCACATAAAGGGATTTGAGGACGAAGTTTACTGGATAACTCACGGAGGTTTGGATGAACTCGATGTTAAATTGGCGTTGAGACCGACGAGTGAGACAGCGATCTATCCTATGTTCAAGCTCTGGATAAGGAGTCACGCTGATCTCCCGCTCAGGATCTATCAAATAGTTAACGTCTTCAGATACGAAACAAAGCACACCCGACCCCTTATAAGGCTGAGGGAAATCACTTCATTCAAAGAGGCTCACACGGCTCACAGAAATTACGAGGAAGCGGAAGAAAACGTGAAAATGGCTGTTGGGCTGTATAAGGAATTTTACGACAGCCTTGCAATCCCTTATCTGATTATAAAGCGACCTGAATGGGATAAGTTCCCCGGTGCTGACTATTCAATCGCCTTTGATACGATAATGCCGGACGGGAGGACTATGCAGATAGGCACCGTCCACAACCTTGCGGATAACTTCGCCAAAACGTTCGACATAAAATACGAGACGCCGAACGGAGACCACGCATACGCCCATCAGACCTGTTACGGGATATCGGAGAGGTGCATCGCCGCCCTCATAAGCATCCACGGAGACGATCTCGGCTTGATCCTTCCGTTCGATTTCGCACCCTACCAGTTTGTTATAATTCCGATACTTTATAAGGGGAAGGAAGATGCCGTAATGGATCAATCCCGGAAGATCTCCGAGAAGCTAAAAGAGATGAGTTACCGCGTTATCCTTGACGACAGCGATGAGAGACCGGGGGCGAAATACTACAAATGGGAGCTATTTGGTGTCCCGATCAGGATCGAAATCGGACCTAAGGAAGTTGAGAACGGGGAGATCGTTGTTTCCTTCAGAGATGAGAAGGTGAAGAGGAAGATGAAAGTGGATGAACTCAGCAGAGATGTTATAGAGAAGTGGTCTTCGGAAATGTTTGAAAGGTTGAAAGAGAGAGCCTACAAAAACATGATCGAGAAGATAAAATTCTTTGAAAACGTAGAAGAAATAGCGGAATTCATGGGACAGGGTGTAGCCCTTTTCTACCTTTGCGACGGAGGTTGCGGAGAGGAGCTTGAAGACATTATAAAAGCGGGTGTTCTTGGAGAGGTTCTTGAAGCCCCCGTTGATCTACCGAGAGAAGGGAAATGCATTTTGTGTGGTAGGGATGGAAAGCTGAACGCCGCCGCAAAAAGCTATTGATGTTCCCCGAAAATAACACCGCTCATCACAGCGGGCAAAGCCCCCTCAGAGCGGCTGACCTTTCGGGGAGTTGTCCCATGTCGGGGTTGCCCTAAAATCATCGTAGGAGCATTTGCTCCCACTCATTCAGGGACCATGCGACATGGTGTTTCCCCAAGCTTGCAGGGAGCTTCATAGTCGGCATCACCACCTCCACCCCCTCCCCGCTTGGGGATATTATGTTGTCTTAAGATTAAATAAATCTATCGCGTAGATCTGAGATGAAAGATAGCATCCAACAAGAAGCTAATCGTTCTCGGACTTGAAAGCCGCAAGATAGTGGTAAGGTAACTCTTTTACCTTTATCAGTTTTAGGTCGCACATATCTTCAAGCTCTTTAATGCTAATTCTCTCCTCAAGAGGGGGACCAAACTGCATCTCCTTTTTCTTCCACTCTGCCACAACTACAAAATCCGCTCTTTTCGACCACGCAAGGTAATCCGCAGGGTTTTCCATCTCGTGAAGAACGTTTGAGAAAAGGATGATGTTAATGTCAAATTCTATCTCGGGAGGTTTCTCAGAGACTATAATCCCAACGTTAGACACTTTTTCATCTGTAAGTCTTTTCCTCAATATCTCAGCCATTTTAAGGCTAATCTCAACTGCGTAAACTTTTTTGAAAATTTTTGCGAGTGGAATCGTAAGATACCCAGTCCCCGCTCCGATGTCGAAGGCAACGTTCTTCTTCAGACCCTTCAGGCTCTCTATGAATCTAATCACTTCATCAGGCGGAAATAATCTCTTTCTCCATTCAGAATCCAGTATATGTGCTTTCTTCGGATCAAACACATGTGGCATGCTTATCTTTCACCTCCATAACGGTATTAACTCTTTACGAAAATGCTTTGTCATCTTTTCGATAAAATCCCCAAAAAATTGGAAAAAGCTTTAATCGCTTAATCTTTCAAATTGATCTTTTTCAGCTCCGCAAACGGGACAAACCCAATCATCTGGGAGATCTTCCCACCTCGTTCCCGGTGGTATTCCCCCGTCAGGGTCACCATCATCTTCATCGTATATGTATCCACACACTGTGCACTGATACTTCGCCATTATCTCACCCACTGTAAGGCTAAATCAACACACTCTTCGGTAAGATAAAGTTTCCCATCCTTCTCCACAACAAAACCCTCAGCAACTATATAACCGAGGTTGTAGTTGAATTCAAAACCTGAAGTTTTTTCGAGTTCTTCTCTTGTTATACTGGCCTTCACCAATTTTTTTTTTCAGCGACTCTTTTTCTTACGGAACTCATGACGGCTTTGAATAATCTTTCAGGCATAGCCGCAAACGTTTTCATCCATCCCGCAGCCGAGGATAAGAAAAAGAACTACAAATACAACTATCAGGCGACAAAGCTTGCGGTAGAAAGAGCTGTTAAGGGTTGCCAACTCCCGAAGAGATTAAAAAAAGGAAGGAAGCTGTTCATCCCTTCGCATAGCGTAAAGTATTTCATTGTTTTTGCTCATTTTTTAACATGGAGACTGAGATTGTTGAATTAACTCCGAGTGTAAAACTCTACAAAGTCGGAGTGATAAATTACTATCTATACAAAGGTGAAAAAAACGTTCTTATCGATTGCGGGCTGAGTTGCATCGCCGAAAAGCTACTCGAAATTCTTGAGGAGAACATCGATGCAGTTCTTATAACCCACAGCCACTTCGATCACGTTGGAGGATTGCCCGTCATTCTCGAACAGTATGATGCGGAAGTTGCCGCCCACGAGAGCGTGACAAGACTCCTCGGAAAGGAGAAGGTAATAAAATCTTGGATAAGAGATAACAGAGAATTTTGCAAAAAGGCTTATGAAGCAGATGTGGAAGAAATGGAATTTCCCCAGAAGATCGATGTCCCCTTAAAGGATGGAGACGATTACTACGGACTTGAGATTATCGAAACCCCCGGTCACTCCCCCGATACGATATCGATCTATTTGAGAAAGGAAAACGTCCTCATAGCCTCGGATGCTTTGGGATACTTTACATCCTCTGGGAGGATCGTCCCGCTATTCTTTTACAATTACGAGAGCTACTTGGACTCGATCAAAAAGATCCAGATGCTGAGACCTTACATTCTCGGCTTAAGCCATATCTATTTCTTCAGAGGGAAAGAATGCGATAAAGCGATAGAGAATGCTTTGAACGAGACTGTGAAGCTATCGGAGAAAATTAAAGCTGGAATGAGTGATGAAGAACTGATGGAATACTTTATAGTTGATGAGCTAAAGCTCTATCCAGATGAAGCGATGAAAGCTTCGGCTTTATTGCTTAAGAAAAGGGTTCTTGAATCGTCCTCTTGAAAAGAGGAAGTGTAAGAAAGATATAGGGAGGGTGATGAAATAAAGAATCTCCAGATGTTGTTTCAACGAATTTGGAGAAGATCTAACAGAAAATATTTTATATCCTAAAGTTTTTTATATATCATGAGCACTACATTATCACACGATATAGCCCTAGTGTTTCTAGTATTCATGGCTATATTAGCGATTGTATTATTCGCTACAGCTATCAGACAAAGAAGAATTTTAGTCCATTTAATGGCTGAAAATCAGAAACTAAATGCTCAAATTGTTAAAGTAAAAGCACAGGTCGAATCGGAAGCTTTAAACAAAGCACAAGAACTATTTGGACAGTGGAAGGACAAAGAATTAGAGGATCAACGTAGAATACTCGAATCTTCAGTTGAGAATAAATATAGAGCAATTTTAGAAGAGGAGTTAAGAAAAAATGTCGAGCAAGTTCGTCAAGAATACGAAAGAAAGCTTAATGAATGGAAAACTAGAGAGTTAGAAAATTTAAAGAAACAGATAGAAGAAAACGTCAAATCCCATTACGAAGCCGAATTCAAGAAGTGGATACAAGAAGAAGAAAAGAGAATTAGAAATGATGCGATAAACAAATCGACTGCAACGATTTTAGGTCGTGTCGGCGAACAGCTTGCACCGCTTCTAATCTTTAACAATTACGGAATTAATCCAAAGGAAATCCGTTTCTTAGGAAATCCCGTTGATTTTATAGCCTTCAAAGGTCTTGAGAATGGTCGTATTGAGGAAGTCGTTTTTATCGAAGTTAAAAGTGGTAAAAGTCAGACATTAACGCCAAGAGAAAGACAAATTAAGGAAGCTATAGAAAACAAAAGAGTTTCTTGGCTTACTTTCCACACGCCAACAGAAATCAAGAAGCTGGACATGCAGTTGCAATCTTTCTCTAACAGACCTCAATGGAATTTTATATCAATTCTTCCCTTGATTTCTTTAGATTTTTGCGTTATCTGGCAACATCTTTTATGAGCTCTTTACAAACTATTCTTCAAAAGGTCTAATAACTCTTATCTTATTTGGTTTAACAATAATCAGCCCGTTTTTATTTCTTATAATCTCAAAAGTTCTTTCTAAGAGATTTACGATCTCGCTGGGTACGGCTCTATGCGGTCTTAAAACAATTATAGTTCCTTTCTGGAATTTCAAAAATAGATAACCGAAATCTAAGTCTAAAGTTACGATTTTAAAATCGTTCTCTATAGAGAATTTGTAGATGGTTTCGTCGTCTGTCCCTTTTAACCCAACTTCAATTGCCTTAACAGCATCGATACCCTTTTTCTTAAACCATTCTTTGACGCTTAAAGGGGATGTTATCGTCAAGCAGAAACTTCATAAATTTCCTCTTTGCTTAATATCTGAGAAGCATACTTTATAGCCTCTCTTACATCCTCTTCAGTCAATTCTGGATATTCCCTTAAGATTTCCTCAATACTCATACCACTTGCAAGCATTTCGAGAATTAAATAGACAGGTATCCTCGTCCCTTTTATCACAGGCTTTCCACCAAGTTTCTTAGGATCAATTTCAACCCTATCCATGATGTATCCTTGACTCTCGAATAAATAAAATTAATTGAACAATTTTCAAGAATCACCCCCATAGTGCTTCAATCTCACGACGAAAAAGAAGTGATCTTACACTCTTAATCTGCCTGAAAGGAAATAATAACCCGATTTTCACATATCTTCAGCAGACATTCTTAACTCAGCGATACTAACTGAATTATGTAAACCAATATAAAGTTTTATAAAATTCAGTCTTGTTGAGCAAAAAGAACTTGAAAAATTTGCCGTAAATGTAATCACAAAATTTAGGTTCGCAAACCTTAGCGAT
>CBEWZU010000040.1:0-20946 GCA_965561205.1 uncultured Archaeoglobaceae archaeon
GTTTTACGGTAAAGGATAGAGTAAAGAAAGAAAGAGAGATCGAAAAAGCGAATGTTATCGTTGCAACACAGGTTGTAGAAGCTGGGTTGGATTTACCAAATGTTGGATTGGTGATTACAGATTTAGCTCCACTGGATGCGTTGATACAGAGGGTTGGAAGATGTGCAAGGAGAAAAGGAGAAAAAGGCAAAGCGATAATAATTCTGCCAAGACTAGATAGCTTTAAGAAGGAGAGAATAGTTTTTGGGTTTAATGAAGTCGTCAAAACTATTAAATCCTCAGTTGAGAATTTTAGTAATATAAAACTCATAGAATTCAAGTCTCTTAGAGATAATAATGCTGAAAATAAAAATATTAAAATTTTAATACTTCATGTTGGATATATCAAAGGTTCAACAAACAAAAAGAGTGAAAGTAAGACTGAAGAACTCTGCGAAGTTGTTGCAGTGGGAACAAAAGCCATAGAAACTAAGAACATTCAAAAGCAATTAAAAGAGGAGTATGGTGACAGGAAAGATAAATACAAAGGACAATTTTACATAATACCGTATCAAACTGTTCCGTATGATCCGCTAATCATGCTCAAAAGCTACGATGAGGCTGAAAATGTTGCTGATTACCTCTACGATATAAATAAAGCTCGTGAAGCTTTGGATAATGTCTACAGAGAGTATTACGAAAACAACATAATTCCCAAAGAGTTTTATTCTGCTTATATCTACTTCAGAGAACTAAAGCTATTCTCAGCCCCACCAGAGTATGAGCTTAAGGCAAGACCTGAGCTTTTTGCAATGCTGTATCCATATCCGTTGAAAGATATAGAAAACAATGAAGAAATCGATTTCAATCCAGAAAATATAATTCGTGTAAACTTCGACTGGCTACATAGTAATTGGGACAAGGGTAAACTCGAAATTAAGTTTGAGCTTATCAAGGAATTCAACGAACAAGAAAAATGCTGGATATACAAACCAAAAAGTCTTGAGAATTCAAAGAAGCCGAATCCGTATAGTATTTACATAATTGACGAGAAGTATTACTTAGAAGATGTCGGAATCTTAATAAACAGCGTAGAGAAAAAAGAGCAACCTGAAAAAGCTAAAACAGAAAAATCCCGACGTCAGTCGTCATCTAAAAAAATAACAAAAACGAATCAGCAAACGTTAGAATCATTTTGGGGGTGAGTTAACATGATCTACGCTTTTAAGGGGCAACCTCTCGATTGTCATGTAAATAAAATGCTTGAATACTGGGACAAAATTAAATACCGCTACTTACACACCGTAACTAGGGTTCTAAAGGCTTATGGTATAGAACTAAGCCATAAAGATGCCGATGAATTCATGAAGATTCTAATTAAGCTTCATGACGTTGGAAAAGCCTCAAAAATTTATCAGGATTATATAGATGGAAAGAGAAAACTTAGCGGATTCCGTCACGAGCTGGTAAGTGCGTATTATGCATATCACATTTTGAAAAAATTTAAAAATAATGAAAAGCTGGCTTTTATAGGAGCTTTAACCGTTATGCTTCACCACGAACCAATAATAATGGGTCAAATAAGGAATCTAAAAAAGAGAGAATTGTCAGCGGAAGTCGTTCTTGATAGGCTAAGGAGTTTTGATGGAATGGTTGATGAACTTAAAGATTGGCTTAAGCAAAAAGTTGATATTCCTGTAGATGAACCAACAAAAGATGAAATTATCAGATTTGTTTTTGAAATGAGTATTAAATCCAGACACATGCCAAATTCCGAGAAACTTAGACTTATCGTTGGTGCTTTGCTGTTACCGTTAGTTATGTGCGATTATTATGGTGCAAAAGATAGAAAAGGCGAAGCTCCGAAGTTTGCTGAAATTTTGGAGGTGGAAGGTTATGTTTGAAACGCCAATATATAGTAGGCATTATCAAAACGATATTTTGAATACCCATATAGCCTATGGCATTGCAGAATGCTTAATACGTGAAGGACTTGAAAACATTTGTATATATCCTGCAGGTTCAAAATACTATGTATCACCAGAAAATGAATATGCACTTATTGTAGGACTAAAAAGTGCCTTAAATGATATGCTAGCTCTGCATTATGCTATATCTGAATGTCGGTTAATAAAAGTAGGAGGTAGACAAAAACAAGTAACTATTAGTAACGTAAGTTTTTGTAATGGTGCATTTTTGGATCCTCCTCAAAATACACAAGCATATCCACAGATTTTACAGAAAATACTAGACTTTACTGAAATCGATCCAAAAAAGCTGAAAAAAAGAAAAATTAAAATTAATAAAAAAGAATTAAAACCACCTTTATCGTTGGATCCAACTCTGGGTTCATATATATGTTTTTATTCAATAGAAGATTGCAAGGGTATTAGTGCCTTAGATTACGCCTTAGCTTGGATCGGTCTTCATTATTATTCGGTTTTCATCAATACAAATAATTATCTTTATATTCTATGCTTTAAACCACTCAGCAAATTAAGTTATATAGATATTCTTTCATTAAAAGATTTTGCAACAAAAACAAAGATGACCGTAACCAATATAGATGGATCATTAGGTTACAAATACATCGTGCTTAGATTTTTTGCGGAGTTAAATAGTCTTTATCCTATGATTTTTGAGGAAAATGGGATAATACCAAAATCTTTTAGAATAATTGTTTATGGAATTGAGAAAACAAAAACTAAGGGATATAGATTTTATGATTACGTGGATATAACAAAGATTTGGAAGTTTATGACTTTGCTAAAAATAGAGGATCTAAAAAACTATAGATTTTTACTTAAAATTTTGTCATCACAGAAGAATAGTGAATCAAAAGACCTAAGGATTATTTCAGAGTTACTTTACAATATGATTGTTTACGAGAATATCGACTCCGCTTATAACTTTGTAAGGTATCTTAAAATGGCTCTTAAAGAACGAATTCCACAGTCGTTTATAGAGTCGATTATTGAATTTCTTGAGTTATATAAAGGTGCCAAAAATGATTGTTGAAACTCCCGGTTACAATGAAGTTTTAGATACTTACATAGCCTACGGCATTGTTGAAAGCTTAGTTAGAGCTGGTGCTGAAGAATTGACTTTGATACCTCTTGGAGATAAATATCGAATCAAAACCGAAAACTTTGATGGTTCTTTAGAAAAGGGAATAGTAGAGGCACTAGAAGATATGCTTTCACTTCATAAAGCCTTTAGAAGATATCCTCCAAAAGAAGGAGGGAATATCGTAAGCGATGTTGATTTTAGTGCTGGAGCAAATATAAATAATGTCTATTGGGATAGTGTTCCAAGAACACTTGAAAGAATAAAAAATGATCTTAAATCAAATAGTAGCCTTTCACAAAAGAAGAACAATACCGTTCCAATAACTTTAATGCCTACGGCTGGCAAATATATTCCTAAGACATTTGGTATGGAAAAAGGAAACCCTATAAAAATTGACGATCTGAATTATACCTTAGCTTGGATTGGTTTCCATTATTATACCCCATACATTAACGTTTCAACTAATAATGCTACATACGTTCATATCTATGCTATCAAACCCATTAAAACGATAAACTTGGTTGAAGTGCTTGCTTTAAAAGATTTAAAAAAGAAAATTAGTAACTACTATATTGGAGATGGCAAGTTCTTCACACATATAAAACCAGCTTTGCTCTACCATATAGCCCATACGGAGTCAATTGGAGCTTTAGAAACTATATTAAACAAACAGTTCACGGTTGTTGCATACACACTCGAAAGAATTGGCAATAATCAAGCTGTGCGAGCTTTTGGAAAGTATGATATTTCAAAATTGATGGATTTTCTGTGGTATTTAAAAAAGGAAAATCCCCATCAAGCTATTCAATTTGTGGATACTATTCTACGTAGCGAAATAGAAATTCCAATAGCTTTTATTGATGCGATACTTTATGATGACATGAGTTCAGTCTATAATGTGTTTCGTAGATTAAATGGAAAAATTAACCACCAGATAATAAAGATGATCCATGACTGGTTTTTAAAAGAATCCTTTTTATCTACTTGGAAGAAGTCTAAAAAATAATCAAGCCAAAGAAAGAAATGCAAAAACTTTTGCATCTTCAATTACATTCGATATTTTTGCGTATTCATTGGGTTCGTGAGCTTTCCCATCCACAGTGCTCCATACTGCCGTTTCGAAACCGGCTCTTCTGAAAAAGGAGGCACATGTATTCCCACCGATTCCGATCGGTCTCGCATCTATATTTCTTAGAACCTTTAAGGCTTTCTTAAGTCTCTGAACGATTTCGCTGTTTTCATCAGTCGGAGGGCTGCTTTCATTTTGGACAACAGACATTTCAATTTTATATCCATCTTCCGATTGTTTTCTTTTGAGAAATTTTTTAACGAAATTGATTACATCTTCGTTTTTGTATTCTGGGATGATTCGACAGTCAAAATAGCTGACATCCAGTCCGGGGATTGTGTTTACGTTCTCTACGTTTTCTTCTCTTTTAGTGGGTTCAAAGGTTGAGTAGGGTGGATTAAATAGATTATTTCTTTTATCGAATTTATCGTGGAGGGCTTTATCAAGTTCCAATAAGATTTTCATTGCTCTTCTGTTTGCGTTATAAAAAAGATCAGGTCTTGAGGCATGTCCCTGTTTTCCGTAGGTCTTTATCTGTAGCCAGAGGAGATTTTTTTCCGCTACTTCGATTTGACTTCCGTCAGGACTTCCCGCATCCGGAACAAGAAAAAGATCGTCTTTTTTGAAAATATTTTGGTTGAGCAGATATCTTATCCCGTGTTTGCTTCCGGTCTCTTCATCCGAAACGAAAACCATGCCGAACGTCAGGTTAGGATTCAATTCGCTCAGCAATTTTCCTGCAAGTATTGTAGATACGATAGCCTGCCCGTTGTCTTCGGCACCTCTACCGTAGATTTTATCTCCAACAACCTTGGCTTTAAACGGATCGCTGTCCCAGAGGTTTAGATCTCCAGCGGGAACCACATCCATATGAGTGATTATCCAAAGGGTTCTTTTCTGCTCTCCTTTGATTTTTGCGACTATGTTCGGACGGACACCGTTTTTCGCTCGCTCATCTCTTGAGTCGTATCTTCTCACATCGTCTGCAAAATCAAGGAGCGATTGGATGAACTCCGCTTTATCCCACTCACCTTCGCCACCGTTTTCCGGTGAGAGAGCCTTTATCTCTATGAGTTTTGAAAGAATTTTGATGGCGTAGTCTCTGAAACCGTCTATCTTTTTAAGGATTTCCATTTAGCATCTCCTCTACCTTTTTTCTCAGTTCCTCTACCCTTTCGATGACTTCTTCATCGTGCGTTTTTATGTTTTCGAGTTCGGCTTTAATCGGCAATAGTTGATTGGGATCGTCACCATTGAGATCCCTTAAAGCCGATTCAAGTATTCTTAACTTTTTTCTCGCTAAAAAATCTCTGTTGAGTAAATTTTTTATCTGCAAAAATTGCTTTGCCAGTTCTTTACCATCCTCTGTTAGTTTTATTCTTCTTATCCTGCCTTCGAATTTACTTTCGATTATGGCGGCTTTCTCAAAGATTCCGAGGACTTTTGATATGTAACTGTAGGGGGAATGAACATCCCTCGAAATGCAAAGCGGATATGCGTCTTTGCCGGACATTTCGTATTCGTATATTTTTACAAGGATGTCCACGGCTTTTTCGTGCAAAAATAGCTTCTCTAAATTGATACTCATCTGACTGTATACTTCCTTGAGGGGATATATATTTTATCCTAAATCAGCACTCCACAAGGCGATGATGACAAATGATAAGCAATCAAAATAATATCAACGAATAATAATACACAATCAAGCTTCGTTTGTTCGGACAAGAGTACGACGAATGTTAAGCTGTGTTTGACAACAACAATTGCCTGCTTCCATGAAATAGACTCTATGGATACATCGAAGCTCTTTGTAATATTAACAACTAACCGAATTGATCTATTGGATTCTCAAAAGATATAGCGTTAATTCCATGAAGGAGCTTGAGGAAAAGATTAGAAAAGGTGAAGTTGAGGAGCATCCCCGCTTGGGAGGACTTAATAACCCTCGAAAACTTAGAAGAGTTAATAAGGGAGATTTCAGATGATATTCGACGTTTACAGAAGATTATATAAGATCGCTTTAGAGGAATTCGGCGACATAGTCGTTAAAGGAGAGATCATAAGACTTCTCTCTAGTGCTCCTTTAAAATTAAGGCTTTATTTACTGGATAACTCTTTTGTTGATATTTGTAAGTTTCCTAAACACTTTCACAATGGTAGCGAAGAGAATGTTGTAGAGAGTTTATAAGTGATAATCCCGAAGTAGCAATAAGAGAGTTCCTAAGTTTTGTAAGAAATAAATAGATCAACTTAAAATGATTTTCACTCTCTAAATACTCTTCGAAAATTTCGCAAACTTTATTTTTGTCAATTGGTTTTCCCATTTTTAGGCTTTCTTCATCATAAAAGCAGCTACTTTTGCTTGTCGTAATCTCTTTCAGATACACCAAGTTTAGCATAACTCTTGCCTGTTCTCCTGTGTATCTTTCAGCAACCGTGTAGAATCCGTCAGCTACCATTGAAATGATATTCTTGAATTCATTGCCCCGACCACAGTTTCAGCTTTCAGATTGAGAACGGAAGCTTTGGTTCCTGTTTAAACAAGAATGGATCGATAAGAGCTATGCTGTAGCAGGCTTTTCCCGCTTTCAGCTTTAGAGTTTTGCTATCGGCTTCTATCTCAACAAATTCACTCTTTACAGCCTTCAAATTTTCAGCTTTAAATTCTTCGAAATCCTCTTTTGGAATGAAGATCTCTGTAAGACAGATGTTGCCAGCATCGACAGCTCTTACCGCTATTCCTTCCCCACTTATCCTTACCCTTGTTTCATTGAGGAATGCATTGCAAGCTTTAACCACTTTCTTTAGCAATCCTGTATTTACTGTTGCATTAAGCATTATTCTTTACCTCTTCTTTTTCCTTTTCTTTTTCCTTCATCAACTCAACAAAAAAGACGAAAGCTAAGACATTCGCTGGCCCCCTCTGCTTTGCGACCTCAGGAATGCTATCAAGCCATTCTCTGAGCTTTTCTTTTGCTTGCTTGTTGTCCATCACAACCCTTCCAACAAAACCTAACATATACCAACTGGTAAGAGAAAAGCTTATAGCTTTACACACCACTCTGAAAGTCATGATAAGACGTAAAACCGGAGACGCAGACGCCCCCGCCGGGAATCGAACCCGGGTCGGAGGTTCCGGAGACCTCCAGGATGTCCACTACCCTACGGGGGCTTTGAACGGTATCGATATTAATCGTCAAAAAACTTTATCTGTAACAGAAATCTTAAATATTGCTCATCTATATTAACCCTTGCAATGGCTGAGGATTCAGTATATGATTACGCAATATTGGGCTGCGGTGGATTGGGTTCGGCTATTGTAAAAGATCTAATATCAATGGGGAAAAAAGTTCTTGCAGTTGACGAGAATCCTGAAAGAGTTGAAGTCTTAAAAGATCAGGAAATAGACGCAATCGTAGGTGACATAAGAGACGATAACGTATTAAATCAGATTAGCTTCAATAAAATCAGTGGAGTTCTCATACTCACATCAGATGACGAATTGAACAAGGAGGTCGCAAGAAAGATAAGAAAGAAATCGGAACATATTCTTATCGTCGTAAGGGCATCCAATCCAAAATTAAAAGAGGAATTTGAAGAAGCTGGTGCTGACGTAGTTATCACACCACTGGAAAGCATGAGAATTCAACTGATGAACAATTTGAAAAAAGCAGAATCTCTAAGAAAGTTAAAAACACTCAAAGCGATTATTCAAAGCACGAACGGAAAAATCGGTATCTTCACTCATGATAACCCAGATCCCGACTCGATTGCATCTGCTCTTGCATTAAGAGAGATCGCAAGAAATTTCGGTGTTGAAGCTGACGTCCTATATTACGGTGAAATATCCCACCAACAGAACAAAGCAATGGTAAATCTACTCAATATCCCAATGAAAAAAGCCGATGAAGTTGATCTGTCCAGCTACTCAAAATTCGCTCTTGTGGATTGTGCTGGAATTGGAATAAACAATTCAATTCCGAACGATATACATATCAGCATCGTAATAGATCACCACCCCGCGGAGAACGTAGAGGGAGAATACATCGATATAAGGCATGACGTTGGAGCCACAGCTACGATACTGACACTCTACCTCCAAGATCTAAAAATAGTTCCAACAAAAATCCTCGCAACCGCATTGTTCTTCGGAATTCAAACCGAAACAGAGGAGTTTAAGAGAAATGCAAGGACAAACGATTTCCTTGCTTCCGCCTATCTCTATCCGTTTGTGGACAACGAGCTTCTCGAAAAAATGGAGGGGCCCGCACTCTCAACCGAGACACTTGACGTCCTAGGAACTGCAATAAAGAACAGAGAGATTTTCTCCTCATTCCTAATATCCTTTGCAGGATTCATAACCGACAAGGATACGCTACCTCAAGCGGCAGATTTTCTGTTAAAGCTTGAAGGAATCTCGACAGTCCTCGTCTTCGGAATCATAAGAGACACCGTCTATCTCTCTGCAAGAAACAGGGATGTCAGAATCAATATCGGCGAGGTGTTAAAGAATGCCTTCAAAGATGTCGGATCTGCGGGTGGTCACGCTCACGCCGCTGGAGGTCAGATCCCCTTGGGGATTTTCGGAGATGTTAGTGACAAAGAAGCTCTTGCGAAACTCGTAACGCAGGCTGTAAAGAAAAGATTTTTAGGAGCTCTCGGTATTGAAGTTTAGAATTTTTTCTTTTTCTTTAGCAGTGATGGAAGATGGATTGCGTATTTTCCATCTTCCTGTAAAGCTATTACGATCTCACCACTGCTTAAAAGCTTCTCGATGTTGAGTTCATACCTTCCCGGTTCTATTATCCTCACACTTTCAATTCTTTCAAAGCTCTCAAATTGTTCTTTAATCTCCTCTATTTCTTTTCCCTTATCCTTGGGAATGTAAATGAATTTGTTGTTTCCGCACTCACATCCATTAAGAATTCTCATATCGCCGTCTGCGAACTCTTTTCCGCATTTCGTGCATCTGTGGGGCATTACCTATCACCGAAAACCATTGCCATTATGAGATCCTCCTGTTTCGCTATCGTTTTAACCCTATTCGCCGGACCTATCAGTGTTAGCCTCCCCGACTTCTTTCCTAAGAGTTTAGAGAAAAAGCTCTCCTTGTAGGGATAGCTTTCCACTTCGATTCCCACGAAATTTTCGTGATCGATCTCAAGCATCGTCAGCTCGATTAGTTTAACTTCTTCCTCAGGTGTCAGCCCACTTTCCAAAACGACGATCTTCCCTTCTTTGACATTATCGATGATCATTCTAATCTTTTCCATTGAACTCATTCTCTGGAGTCTCTCTTTAGAGATAAGATTTAGCTGAACGCCTTCCATAATCTCACCCGAATTTATCGGCCATTATTTTGTAGAGATTGTCAACATTCAATCCCTTTAATGCTGAGATCGGGATTACGGTGTGTTGTGGAAATGCGGATTTAATGCGGGCAGGAGAAGCTTCGGGCAAATCGATTTTGTTAGCCACTATGATGAGGGGAAGACCTCTCGCTTCAATATTCCCGACAATCGTAACGTTAACCTGTGTGTAGGGATCTTCCGTAGAATCCATCACGAGAAGAATGCCATCCAAGTCATCTAACCATTTTATAGCTTCTATCACGCCCTCAGTGGCTTCTTTAGCTCTTCTTTTTGCCTCTTCCTCACTTAATCCAAACTTCAAAAAATCGTGGAAGTCTATTTTTGTTGCGATTCCGGGTGTGTCTACTATATCAATCGTAAGAGATTTTCCATTTACCTCGATTTTCACACCTTCTCTGAGCTTAGCCTTTCTCGTTTCGTGAGGTATCGGGCTTTCCGGTCCGATTATATCTCCAGTCCAGTCTCTAAGAATTCTGTTTGCGAGAGTCGTCTTTCCGGCGTTCGGTGGCCCGTATATCCCTATTTTAATCTTGTCTTTTTTGAAAAACAATCTCAGTAGACTCCTGAATTTGTTTCTGATTCTTATTATCAGACCCATACTTATCACGATATAATTTTTAAAAATTAAAAGCTTTTGCTGTCATTTGATTGTTATTGCCTCAGCCGGACAAACTTCTACACAAGTCTCGCACTCGGTGCACAATTCCTCATCCACCTCGGCAACATCGTTTAGCTCTATAGCTCCGACGGGACACTCGTCAACGCACACACCACAAGCTGTGCAGAGCTCAGGATCGACAACAGCGGGCATGATACCTTTTTATCGCCATCGAATTTAATATTTTCTACAAAAAACATAAATTTAATTCATCCTAAAGAAGAACCATGGAAACAATATACTCTTGGGAAATGGCGGCTTTGGATTTGAACTGCGAGTATTTCGGTTTATCGAGGATCCAACTAATGGAAAATGCTGGAAGATGCGTCGCCGATGAGATAAAAAGGAGATTTAACGATGGAATAATCACAATCTTCGTGGGTAGCGGGAACAACGGTGGTGATGGGCTTGTAGCCGCCCGTTTTCTTAAAGATTTTGATGTTAAGATAGTTATCGCCAAAGAGGTAAGAAGCGATCTTGCATTGAAGAACCTGAAAATACTCAAAGAAGCTGGATTCAATATTGTGAAATGGGACGAATATTCAGATGGAGAGGACATAATCGTGGACGCCCTCCTTGGAACCGGATTCAGGGGAAAACTCAGAAGACCATACGACGAAATCGTTGATTACATAAACGATTCTGATGCCTTTGTGATTTCGGTAGATGTTCCGAGCGGGCTGAATGCAGATACCGGGGAATACGAAAGAGCGGTTAAGGCGAACGTTACGGTAACTTTCCACAAAGCCAAACCGGGATTGCTGAAGAGTCGGAAGATCGTGGGGGATATCGTCGTCGCCGATATAGGGATTCCAGAATATTTCGAAAAACTTAGCGGCCCCGGTGATTTCAAAGTAGTTTACAAAAGGAAAGAGAGGGGACACAAAGGGGATCACGGCAAGATCTTGGTCGTCGGCGGCTCCCCGTATGTGGGAGCCCCTTTCCTTACAGCAAAAGCAGCGTATGCTGCTGGAGCCGACTGGGTTACCTTAGCAGTTCCTGAAAAAATATTCGATTACGTTGCATCCTTCTCTCCAGAAGTAATACCCGTAAAGCTTAAAGGGGATGAGATCTCCGAAAGCAACATCGATGAAATTGCTCAGCTATCAAAAAGGCATGATATGGTTGTATTTGGCATGGGAACCGTTGATAAAGGCGACATAGCGGAAGAGTTATCAAAACATGTTGAAAAGATAGTCCTCGATGCCGGAGGAATAACCACCAATATTCACTGCAGTGCTATTCTCACGCCTCATGGAGGTGAGTTCCGCAAGCACTTCGGATTGGAACCGACTGAAGAAAATCTCATAAATGCCGCCAAAGAGATTAAAGCAACAATACTGCTTAAAGGTGCTGAAGACATGATCAGCGACGGAAAGAGACTGAAAATAAACAGAACTGGAAACGCTGGTATGACCGTTGGCGGGACTGGAGACGTTCTTGCTGGAGTCACTGCGGCTTTGTTCGCTCTCAACGATGATCCATTCTGGGTTGCAAGTGCAGCCGCATTTATAAACGGATATGCGGGAGATATGTGCCTTGAAGAAAGGGGGTTCAACTACACATCGACAGATTTGATAGAAAAAATACCATACGCCATAAAAAAAGTTATGGAACTAAAATAGGGGTTCTAAATCTTCCTCTTCGAAAAGGGATATGGTTTTCTCTATTCTTTCTTTTTCTGCTATTTCCACCTCTTCTTTTGCTTCAGCTGCAAGCCTCTGTAACTGTTTTACTCTGGGGATGTCCGAGACATTAGCTAAAACGACAAGGGCTGCTATGTGCTTTGTTTTTCTTGTAGGATAATCACCAGCTCTGACTTCGACACCGGCTATTTGCTCCTCAAGCCACAACTTAGCTTTTTCAAGTCCCTTTCTGTCGAGATATTCGGGAGGTCCTGCGATGAGGACTAGCGCTCTTTCAGCACTTCTTACGTTACAGGGGATTGTGAGCCTACCCAAGGTAGCTTTCCTGACAAGCGTAGCAATTCTTGTCGCTTTGTCATCCTCTATCATCATATCTTCTTCTTTCTTCTTGAAGAAACCAAATAGTGATCTCTTCTTCTGTTGCTGGATAGAGAGAGTTGCATATCCGATGGATGTGATGCCTCCTCCTCTTAGAGTGTTAATGACTTCTGAGCTATCAACAACCATTTCTCCCACAAGTCCTTCCTCGATTGGCTCTCCGGCTCTTGCCAAAACTGCGAGTCTTCTGACGATCTCTTCGTTTATTTTAGCATAGCTTTCCTTTAAACTTGCTCCTTCAAACTTCCATGCTCCGTTATCGACAAGTATCAGATTATCAACGTATTTCAAAAGGGTTATCATGCTTCTTGCCGCATTCAATGAGTATAGCTTCCCCTCCTCTGGTGCTGGCAAAATCCCCACGGCGTAAACGGGTTCCGAATACATTTCGGATAGATATTTTGCCAAGACTGGAGAGCCTCCGCTACCGGTTCCTCCTCCGAGTCCCGCTATTATCAAGAATGCATCAATCTCGTGAGTTCCCAGTTCATCTATGGCTTGTAGAACAGTTTCAATCTCCTCTTGGGCAATTTTTGCTCCCAATCTGTTATCAGTTCCAACTCCGTGACCCTTAACAATTGTCTGACCTATGAGAATTCTGTTTTTCATGGGAATATGCCTTAATCCCATTAGATCTGTTCTGGCCGTGTTTACGGCTAAGGCTTTTAGAGTATCCGTTCCCCTTAATTTTTCATTTTCGACGAATAAGTCAAGTATTTTTCCTCCAGCTTGACCGAATCCAATTGCGAAGAATCTCATCGTGAATCCCGTGAAAAATGTGGAAGGGAAAATTTAAAAATTTATCTGCTCACCCTTTTACAGATATAGTTTTTTAGGTTCAGTGGGTTCGGGAAATAATAAGCCTGTCCTTTTCCACTTTCTTTAACCATTCTAAGACAAAATTCGTAAAATCTCGGATCGTCATTGAGCATTAGGATATACAGATGGATGTTATAGTTTCTTAGCTTTCTTGCTTCGATTATCGATGTTTTCCATGGAGTGTAGTAGGGATTATAGCTTGTTGTTGGCATACCATCGGTTATGAGGAAGATTATCCTCTTGCCCTCCTTATTTTTTAGGATTTCCGTTGCTTTCCTTAGAGATAATCCGATGTCAGTCATTCCCCTTACTTGTAGATTAAGTATGTCGCCCTCCCTTATCCTGAAAGTTTCGTGGTTGAATGCAAGCACATCATACTCGTCACCGCTTGCTTTAATCGAATTTTTTAGAGTTAAGGCAGCCTCTATCGCACCTATAATCTTTTTACCTCTCATAGAGTCGCTGACATCTATTAACATCACGTAGCTTCTTTTACCAACTTTTTTAGGTGCTCTTGCGATTATTTCGTCCATCTCGAAGTTTCTCTTTGCGGCTCTAACCATTGTCTCTGGAATGTCTACAAGATCGAAGTGATGCATGAACTCATCAAATTCAACGAGTTCGTAACTCGGAAAAGGAGATATTGTTTCACCTTCACTTTCATAATCGTAGTCTTTGGCACCCTTCATAGCTTCTTCCATAATCTTGTCAGCTACGAGTTTTTCGGCAATTTCGCTGAATTCAACTTTCTTTTCGAAAACCCTTCTGCTTATCCCCTTTATAACATCGAGATTAATCATGTCTTCGATGATTTCTTCATAAAAGAAATCGAGTAGATCACTTGCACTTAGATCGTTTTTATCGATTTCCCCCTTCGATATTAGAGATTTTAGCTCTTCCCATGCCTCCTTTTTTGCATTTACGTATTCTTCGAATTTGTCCATCCATAAGGATTCCGAGTATCCCAATCCTTTTAGCATGTCGTTGAAGATCATGGAGTAGTTCTCGAAGTATTCGTATAATTCTTTGTCTTTTATCTTGCTTTTTATGAATTCCCCAACGTCAAATTTGCCTTCCTCACGGTAATATGGATTAAATATTGAATAGAGGAGCTTTTTCATTAATTCCGCATCCACAAAATTCTCTTCAGAGCAGATCTTGCACTCTGGCTTTGTAAACATCTCCAACACGCTCCAACATTCCTGTGCATCTCCTTATAGATTCTAACAAAATCTCTAATGCAGCAACTTCTTCACCGGGTTTGGCTATCATGTATACATATTTTTGCAGAGACGGAAGCTTATTGAGATCTTCCTCAACGAGTTTGATCTTTTTTGCACTCTTGATCTCTTCGAATATGTTCTTGAAATCCTCCTTATCTATCAGAGAATAAATCTCGCCACAAGTTCTGTTTATAGCTTCCTCAACGAGTTTCTCTATTATCTCGTCTTTGTCGGCATCGAAGTCAACTTCTATCCTGCTTCTGAGCGCCAATTTGATTAACTCATAGTTTGATCCGTAATCCGAAAGCATGACGGCTTTTCGCCCCCTTCTCATAGCACTTGCTTTTACGTGATCAAACAGCTTTATGGCTGCTCTGCATGAGGGTTCGCTCTCTATCCTTGTGGCATGTCTGCATCTCTTGTTTCTTGCGTATCTAACTGTCCTTGCGAGTATCTTTAGGTGAAATTCTGGGATGGAGATGCCGTTCTTCAGAGCCATGTTTCTCAGACCGATCTCGATTTCTTCTTCGAGAGATTCTGGGGGTCCAATCGGGATTGCTTCCATTCTATCAAGGAGAGGCTCCTTTATCTCCGATGTCCCCCTGTAATTTGCCGGGTTCGTGGAAGCTATGATAAGTATGTCAAGCTTTAGAGGGATTATCTCACCCTCCGGTGTTGTTATCTGTTTTTCTTCTATAAGCTCGTGGAGCAGAGTTTGGAGGGCTGATGGAATGGCTCCAAGCTCGTCAAAGTATGCGATCCCCCTATTCGCTTTCAGAACCTTTCCCGGTGTGAAAACTTCTGGATGATCCAAATCAAAACCCTCACGGATCTTTTGTATGCTGATACCTCCAATTAGCTGACGAGTCGTCATCATCGGGTCTCCAGCTATTCTTATCCACTTTCTTCCAACCCACGTTAGCTCCACTTTATCATTTTCCAAGATCTTTTTCTTGCAAGCGAAACATGATGGCTTTATAGGATTATCGTGGATTTTACATCCCTTTATTGCTAATTGTCTCTCTGGTAACAGCTTTGCTATAGATTTTGAGAATGTTGTTTTTCCGTATCCTTTCTTTCCAATGAAAAGGATGCTCGATCCGCTTAGTAATGCGTTTTTGACCATTTCTTTTTCCTTTTCTTTTCCGACGATTTCGTAGAAGGGATCTTCACCCTTTAAATCGTATTCGAGAATCCTATTTCTAACATGATCGATTAAGCTTTTTTCCCAGAATTCTCTGTATTCTCCCCAGAAATCTATCTCTTCTCCGTTTAATGTAAAGATGGGCGAGGAGCTCTCTTTGACAACAACATCTCTGAACATGTATTCCTCGATATCCATTATTAATAGTTCGTAATAATAGCATTATTACCTTTTTGGTTGTTGAATGTGTGAAAAACTTAAGTAATGTTTTTGCTTAAATACTTTATGGGAATTTTAAATGAGTTGTCCGCATTAATTCTAACGTTTTTGATAAATCTCCCCTTCGGCTATTGGAGAAAAAAGACAAAAAAAAATGAGTAAAGAGTGGTGTATAGCTGTTCATTCTCCGGTTCCTTTAATATTCCTCCTCCGTATTCTTGCCAGAGTGCCCATATTACACGTTCCGTTATTCGTTGTAGCATTTTTCTCAGGACAGTTTGCGGGTGGAAAAATTAGAGAAAAACTTGAAAGGAGATACACTCTGACTAAATGCATGATCATGGACATTTACAAGATAATCCTGTAAGCCCATATACAAGACCAAAAAAAATATATTTCTCGATAACCTCATGAAAGTAAGGGCCCGTAGCTTAGCCAGGTCAGAGCGCCCGGCTCATAACCGGGCGGTCGAGGGTTCAAATCCCTCCGGGCCCATTCCACTGGCTGAACTCATGCAAATTTAAGACTTACTACCTGAGGGTTTATGTTAAGGAAATGTTAAGGAGTTGGAAGTAACTTCTATGATTTTCCACTCGGTTGTCTGATCAAGCTTGGTAGAATTGAAGCCCTTTATGTCGGAGTCAAAAACGAGAGGAAAGCTTCAGCGAATAAAAAGCTCGTTGAGTTTCTCCAAGATCACGATTTCGAAAACGAGAGGTTTAAACTTCCAAAGGAATCAATCACGTTGTTCCCTCTCTTTCTGATTGGGATCATCGGGATCATATTGATCTTGGTTCTCCGCTCTGGATACCAGCATGCTTCAATATTGAGCGTTATGATGATCGTTTACTTCATGAGGTCGATGCTGTTCCGGGAACTGAGAGAGTTATAAGCTGTCATAAACTCTTTCTCTTTTGTCAATTTTGGCGACCCAAACGAGTTGATTATTAAAATCAATCTCGATAATGATTCTAAATCTCCTCACACTAACCCTGTAAATGTTCTTCCTCAGCGCTTTTTTATGTCAAGTTTAAAAGGATCCTCAAGTTTTTCAAGCTCTTCATATATCCTCTTTTTCTCAATCTTACTCAGTTTTTTTAAATCTTTTAAGGCTCTTTCCGATGCAATGACCTTGAATTTCATATCCCAAGATCCTTCTTAAGTTCTTCGAGGGTGTAAGTCTTCATTTTTCCAGTTTTACAAGCTTCGAGAATTTCCTCAACTTCTCTTAGCTCTTCCTCGCTCAATTTTTCAAAGAATTCCTCTTCAATTCTTCTCAGCCTTTTGTCGATTTCCTCAAGCTTATTCTCAATTCTACGAAGAATTCCAATAACCTCGCTCATTACTTTCAAATTCGTAAAGTTGGATAAAAATGTTGCTACCTTCTGAGTTCCTCTATCAGGATTTCGATGAAGAAAAAGGGGAGCAAGATCCAGCCCGTTTTAATCCATCTTGGAAACATAACTTTCCCACTTCTCCGCCCACTTCCTCAGCTTCTCCGCAAACTTCAAGCTTCTCGATCATTCCAGCTTTGAGCATCTTGTGGATGAGGTAATAAACAACGTTTCCGTATTTGTTGGCAAATTCTTGAGGTCTTCTCGGAGTTTTGAGAGCCTTGAGAAGCTCAGGGAAAACTCTCCTCTCCTTCTCTCCGAATTCGAGTATCTCAAGGAGAGGTTTATTTTTCAGCTTTAGCCTTGCGGTTCTTTCATATTTCACGTTATCACCTCCTTGATGATTAGGAGAGCTATCAAGCCGTAAAGGAGGATTTGACCGATTAGGGAAAGGCGGTAATTCTTTCCGAATTCAGATAGAGTTAATCTCATTTCTCTGAATCCGTTTCCCATCTCCTTGAAGCTGTTTCCCATCTCTCTAACCGTTTTCCACATTTCTCCGGTCGTAGATGCTACGTTATTGGTCATTTTGATGTGTTTCGCTATGTTTTCGGCTAAAGCGTTGTGTAAAACCATTAAATTATCGAATGCTTGATTGTAACCTGTTAAAGTTCCGTTCATAACTCTTTGTATTTCTCTAATATCTTTTCGAACTACTTTGATGTCCTTCCAAGAATCGTAAACGTATTCCGGCATTAACAACCTTTTTTCCGCATGGTTTGAGTCGTTCGTTTCGATCTCTTTTCCCTTGCTTTCATCAACCCAGATCCTCGCCTGCTGTGATGTTTCATCTCCCTTCATATCTTCGGCTTTTCTGTTCAGATAAATGACCGTCCCCGGACCTACAGGTTCATTGGTTTCGAAAGCGTATTCGCCATAGATCATGCTCACGTTAATCCAATCCTCGTCCAAGATTATACCTTCGAGCTGGAGGATTCTTCTGATTTTAGATGAAGTTTTTACCGAGATGTGTTATTTAGTAAATTGCTAGCTTGTATCCTGTCTTTTTGATTAACCCCTCTGTAACAGAATGTTGATTTCGAAATTCCAGATCAGGATTGTATTTAGTCTTAAAATTTGTAAAATTATGCGGCCGCCGGGATTTGAACCCGGGCAACGGGCTCGGGAGGCCCGTGTCCTACCCCTAGACTACGACCGCTTAGTTATATTTAGAAATAATGGGATTAAAAATTTTTGGTCAGTAAAGATTTTAATACAATATGTCATCGGTTTATCGTATGACCGTCAAACGAGCATATATTGCTTTTGGCGTGATTATTATCGCTGTAATACTGAGATTCTACGAATTGGACAAAGCTCCACTTTTTTTTGATGAAAGTGTTCATACGGCTTTTATAGAGAGTGTTTTAAAAGGGGATTACCACTACGATCCCGCTTTTCACGGACCCCTTCTATTTTATATGGTTGCTGGGGTGGTATCTCTTCTCGGAAAGAGCGAATTCGCATATAGATTCGTTCCAGCAATTTTCGGAGTTCTGACAGTTCTGTTAACGCTTAAATTTGAAAGATTCATGGGAAGAGGGGCATACTACGTCGCCCTTTTCCTTGCGGTCTCACCGATAATTGTAAACTATTCAAGATTTTTCAGAAATGAGAGTCAAATACTCTTTTTCACGCTATCTTTTGTTTATTTTATTTTTAGATATCTAAAAGAAAGAGAAACCCACCATTTGATTTTAGCGTCCATATCCCTTTCGCTTTTTGCATGTTCTAAGGAGAATTTCTATCCAATCGCATTTCTTATGTTGCTTTTTTTTATTTTCGATATTAAAAAATTTAGAATAAAAGATGTCGTGATATCATGCGTTATATTCTTCCTGATCTATTCTATACTATACACGAACTTTTTTACGGATCTCTCCTGCATAACCCAGATCGATGAGTTTCCTGCAGTTCAAGCATTCAGGTATTGGGAGCACCAACACGAAATAGCGAGAATTGGTGGTCCCTTTTGGTATTACTTTCCGTTGCTCCTACTTTACGATCTACCTGTTTTTGTATTGGGCGTATACATAATAGCAAAGTGGATTTATAAAAGGGATTTAGACAACTTCAAAGCATTTCTTATCTACTGGCTACTTGTTAACCTGATATTCTATTCATACGTTCAGGAAAAAGTCCCATGGCTCGTCGTGCATATAGAGTTACCCTTATATTTGATTGCTGGTTACGGACTCTCAGAGATCAAAAAATTCAAAAATCACATCCTTGCCGTATCGTTCGTTTTCCTTTTGTATTCTTCCATTCAGCTCAATATAATCAACCCGACAAATCCTGCAGAGCCCGCCCTTTATCTACCGACGAGCATGGATGTTAAAGAGCTTAGAGAGGAACTTAAGGAAATGAATGCGTCAAAAGTTTGCGTGATTATGTCCGCTGGCGATTACTGGCCCCTCCCCTGCTATCTCGGAGATTTCAGGACATATTACTTCACGGAGATAAAAGATAGTGATGAACTAAAACGAATCATAAATTCCTATAAATGTCAGGTCGTCATACTCAACAGCACGAATGCCCGTTTAGCTTCTCTTGACTATGATAAAAGAGAACTATGTCTAAGAAGCTGGGTCTCTTACGATGTGACTCCGCTCAACGTATTGGAATTCCTAATTTTCAGAAAACCGATGGGGACTGTTGTCCACTTCAATCATACCGTGTATTTTGTGCCTCCTGAGCAATTAGGATGAATCTCCCATATGGCGGAGGAGAAATCTCCAATTTTATCTCTTTTTTATGGTGTTTTTCGGATCTGAAATCATTTTATAAACTTCAAACAGCAGAAAACCTAAAAATTAAATCAAACCTGAAGCTGGAAGTACAGCTGAATGAGCTGTATTATGTCGTCAAGTATTTTCTGCTGTTCTGTTGAATCGGTTCTTGGGTTGAAGTACAGCTGAACTGCGTTGATTACTGCCTGAACCACGTCTTGTTTTGTGGGGGTATCAGCAGTCCAATCGAAGGATGGATAGTATTTGGTAACGAGCTGCTCTAAGGTATCGTTTACATCATCTACTGTCGACTCTTGGGTACCGGAACTCGTCAGATACACGCTGTTGTTATTCTCATTTAATTCCACCACTGAATCAAAGTAATCAACATATATCATCACTGATCCGTTAATTGTGAGTTCGAAGGTTAGAGATTCATTGGAGTCCAACCAAGCTACAGGGAAATATTCTTTTTCTCCATTCTCCTCAACACAAACCGTGAAATTTATGGTCGGATAATTTCCAACATTACTGACTGTTATTTGGTAGGTATCACCACCTGCATTCTCTGCTTCTATGGTCAGATCTGGAAGTTCGTATGCTTCCTCAAACAACTCTGTATTGTAGTTCTGTGTAACATAATCCGGATAGAGAAGCCCTATCAGCTCCTCTCCTTCATAGATTTTTATTGCTGCAATTGTGAAGGAAATTGTACCGTTCAGACCTTCTATTTTTGATGAATCAAGATTTACTCTAACAGTGTTCATTCCCTGACCCATGTAGGTGGAGTTCTCTGAAAAAATCTTGGTCTGATTACCGACAAGCTCCAATTCAACTTCTATCGTGTAATTGCCCGGTCTGAATGAGTTTATGAGCATCTCAAACGTGATCCTGTCGAGCATTCCATCAGCATCAGCATCTTCGGCATAATCTGAAATACTGTAGAGGCTGAACGGAGAGTTGAAACTTTTACTTTTGACATCGTAGTTACTACAACTCAGCAAAGTAAGATTTTGGTCGTAGACGCATACAACCGCCGTGATGTTGTTAGAGCGAGTTAAAACAGAGCCGCTGTATGAAACGGTAATGTTGTTGAAACCCGCATTGAAGTAATCCAAAACTCTCTCAACTCCGAGCACTACGTTTCTGTCGTCAAATATGTAACTGTCCAAAGTGTAGTTTCCGGGAGAGTCTATGTGCAACGTTACTCTGATGTTCAGGTCCTCGTACCCATCATTGTCAACATC
>CBEWZU010000041.1:0-20309 GCA_965561205.1 uncultured Archaeoglobaceae archaeon
CTCTCAGAAATCTTGACATGGAAATAGCCTACCTGAAAACGTTCGATATAGAAAGGGATGAAAAGAGTTACGAAAGCTACCTTGAAAAATTTGTTGAGGCTTTGGAGAACGACTTCAATACACCAAAAGCTCTGTCCATCCTCCATAGCTTTGCGGCTTACATCAATAAAAGGGTTTACACCCTCGGCTTGGAAGCTCTTAATAATCTATTTGAGGAGTTCTACACAATGCTCGATATCTTAGGTCTTATTAGAGATTACAAGAGAGTGCCTGTCTTGGATAACGAAACAAAAAATCTAATAGTTGAAAGGGAAAAAGCGAGGAAAGAAAAGAATTTCAAAAAAGCGGATGAAATAAGAGATTACCTAAAAAGTAGAGGTTTGCACTTGATTGACACGAAATGGGGAACAAGATGGTTTGTTTGATCACTTTTTCTTTTTGATTACAACGATATCTCCCAAAGTCGGAGTGAGTTTTTTCGATAGATTTACCTTAACTTCTTGGACTTTCTCCCTCAGTTTGATGTTAAAGAGTCTTTCAAGTTTTTCTATTATCTCTTTCTCCGGGGTGATCTCAGCGTTTTCTATTTTTCTTATTAGAGATTCTTTTTCTTGAATTCTTTTTGCAAGTTCCTTTTGGCTCCAACCTCTTTTTTCCCTTTCCCTTCGGATTATCTCGTTAAAATTCTCTACAAGTTCTTCCGTAAATGTTATTGGCTTAACCGAAGGTTTTTTCTTCTTCACAATCCTAACAACATCGTGCTGAACTGTTTTTGAAACGTCCTCAGTTCCGTAATTTTTGCATTTGGCACAGACTGTTAATTCACTTCCCTCAACAAGAATTTTGTAACCTTTACCTCTTATTTCTCCTCCACAGATTTCGCATTCCATTTTAGGTCACTAAGTTTGTTAGTGTTTGGATATATTTAATACTAACGCTGAAGCATTGGTAAAGTGAATGACTTCAAATACCCCTACAATCTTGGTAGAAATCATCCCAACCGTCACAAATCTCAAGTGTATTTTCAGCGTTCTTGAGAAGAGAGTAGCACACAGACGCGAGGCAGGGGATAATGATGTTATAGCTCCCAGCTATTGAGAGGCTGATCAGCGAGATGACCCAGACCTGTAAAAGATAGTGGTATGAGAATGAGCGGAAAAGAGTTTGAAAGATGCTGGATAGGTAAGAGTTAATGGTAAAAGGAGCTCAGAGAAAGAGAAAAAAGGGAAGTAGAGATTTAAGTTTAAGAAATAAGAAAGTTGTAAGTAAAAAGTCTAGGTAAAATCTCCCTTGTTGGGGCAATTGTGGTTTTTTATCTAAATAAAGTCTTATAAACTCAGCCAGATCCTATCACTTCTTAACTTTTTTGCAGCCCCACTCTAGAGACACAGCTCAGCATTCCCAAAAAACTTGTTAAGGTTGATTAGGACTTGTTTTCATGTCACGAGAATTTGAAGAATTTAGCAAGAAAGCAGATGAACTTTTTGCAGAAGGTTTCAAAAGACTCAAGGAGGCAATTACGTATATAGAAGAAGGTTCTTTTGAAAAGGCTGAACTCAGATTAGAAGATGCGGCAAACACTTTCAAAAAGCTATTAGAGGTTATCAACGAGTTTATACATGAATCAGGCAAAAAACCTTTGAGAACTACGATGAAGAGCTTTGGACAGGTAACATCGTCATTTATAGAATATTTTCTTGAGGTGACTGAAGACCTTCAGAGAGCTATAAAAAAATTGTAAAAGTGTTAGTGTTCTGCTCTATTTCCCTTTTAGAATTACACCGGGCATTACAAGTGCTCTATCAAAAAATCTTCAGATGTCTCGAAAATGAAAAGCTGGATTTCCAGCAATCAGCATGCCGTATTAACTTGCGAGACGAAAGAATTAAGAATACGCCGGGGGTGGGATTCGAACCCACGCGGGCAGAGCCCAGTGGCTTAGCAGGCCACCGCCTTACCACTCGGCAACCCCGGCTTGATATGATATAGTCATTCACTATTTTTAAATATTTTGTTCAACAAAAGAGCAAAATGCGAAGAAAAATCGGTTTCTGGGAAGCTTTTAGCATAGGCGTTGGAGGAATGATTAGCGGTGGTATATTTGCAGTATTGGGATTGAGGCCTCACCTATTTCAATTTCATTCTTTTTAGCTGGAATAATAGCGTTGTTGACGCTTATTCCTATGCAAGACTTTCCGTAAGGTGTCAAGGCTTTCGCCGTCGAACTGGGTCGATCCGATAAGCATCGTTGCGGGAGGCACGGTGATTTTCCTCGCCTACGAAGGTTTCGAGCTGATAGCAAATACTGGAAAAGATGTTGAGAGCCCTTCGGTGCTTCCGAGAGCATTTTACGCCGCAGTCACACTTGTCGTGATCGTCTACGTTCTGGTTGCAATCGTTGCCGTTGGAACATTACCCTACGATGAAATTATCAGTGCAAGAGATTACGCCCTCGCATCAACGAGTTCAGCGATAAACGCCACGCTATACGGCACTGCAAGAATAAGCTACGTGGTAGCAAAATATGGTGAGCTTCCCGAAACGGTCGAAAAACCCCTTTGGAAGCAGGCTTACGAAGGTCTTTTAGTTGTAAGCATCCTTGAATCAATATCAACTGCTGGAAGCGGCGGATTCTTGCTCATCTTTTTCTTCGTAAACATCGCCGCCCTGAAACTCCGCGATAAAGTCAAGATAAATCCAATTCTTCCGTTGATTGGAGTTTTTCTAACATTTATCGCTTTTCTAATTCTCATGTTTAGAATGGCTGCGTGAGATCATAGCCACCTTTGGGAGCCTGATTGCTATTTCCCGACTGAGCGAATCTGCATTTAGATTTATAAAGAGAAGAGAAATTAAAGAAAAGTTAGATAAAAGGCTTGAAATAATCGAAGAGAACTTAAAGAACTGGCACGAATGGATTGGATCCATTGTCAAAAGCATATCGGAGACTTTTGAAGATGCAGAAGTCTTCCTCGTTGGCAGTACCGCCCGGGGTAAGCTCACGATGTGGATCTTCTCGTTCTTACAAACAATCCTACCGCAAATGAAAGAGAGGTCACAGAAGAGCTAAAAAAGAAAGCAAAGCTCACACCGCAACACGTTGTAGACGTTCACTTCGAAAATAAGCGAAAGAGAGACGAAGCCTTAAAGAGGGCGAAGTATTTCAAACTCTTGAATTCGCCTTAACGATCACACCAGTGTAAAATGAACGATCGTAACAAACTCGGAATCCTTAATGTTCCCGTAAATCTTTTTTAGAGCTTCGATAAGTTCTTCTCTACTGTTGAATCCATCTTTTTTAGCGTCTTCGTCGGTTAATTCCTTAACTCTCTTAACAACAACCTTATCAACCCTTGCTTTAGCAAAAGGTTTGTTATCGACCGTTAGTTCAACAATTCTTCCGACTGGATATCTTTTGATGCCCTTCCTTACTGTCGTTATCTTTTTTCTTTCTATTATCGCGTCAACATACTCGGAGTCGAAATTAATCCTCTTCTGTTCCATGATACCACTCCCAAATCTTTTTCAAAGCTTTTAATAATCTCTTATAGGATTTTGGGTCGTCAATATCCCTCCAATCTCTAAGCATGAGACACTTCGCTATCAGAACTTTTTCCTCTCTCTTATCAATCTCGGTTTTGTCGGTTCTTAAGTAGTAATACCTCACGAGGGGTCTCGCAATATCGGACACATATTCGTAAAGACTCTGTCCTTGGAAGTATTTCTTCATTCTCCTTTTCTCCACTCTCCCAATAATTGGCTCAGGGCAAATTCCATCTTTTCTTAGGCTTTTTAGTAACATCTCAGCGGTCTCAATCTCAATATCGCTAATTTCATCACTCAAATATTCCACAACTCTTCTAACGAATTCTGCATTTATAACATCTATCCTCGATGAAATATGCATTTTTAACGGCCTTAAAACGATAACAGTGTATTCTCCTGAGATCTCGTTCCTCTGGGGAGTAATATGAACGGGGATGAAACCGTTTTTTATCCAGAATCTCAAAAGCTCTGGTGAGACACCGAAGCCGCTACCAGCCCAATCAAGTCCTTTTTCAGTAGCCCATTCGATCAGCTTCATCAATCCGAGGCTTCCGATTCCTTTATTCATCACCGATGGATGGGTGGCTATCCTAACGATCCTGATGCCCGCGAGCTTCGGGAAATCGTAATCCCAGTAGTGTTTGAGAATAAGGTCGGGGATTATCTGCCCTTTGGGCTTATAGCCTCCTGAAAGTTTCATTATTGTTTCCTCATCCATATTTCCCTCGATCGCAACATGCAGTGAACAAACAGTCTTTCCATTAACCTTTACCCTTAGCGGAACGTGATTCGGCATGTCCAAAAGAATTACAAGATCTGACGGTCTGTTTCTGTAGTGAGCAAGAACATAAATCCCGAAAAATTCCCTCAAAAGATCGTCGTTTTCGATTAGCTTATCTTTATCAATCTCTTCGAATTCAAGCTTTTTCTCTTCTATGGCTTTTAAATCCTCTTCATCAAGCTCTACCGGCTGTGCATCAAGAAGCAAAACATCATAAAGCCACTTCTCAATCGGGTCGCCCTTACCGTATCTAATCGGCTCCTCAAGATGAACTCTAACGAGCTCAACGCTCTCATCGCTCTCAAGTCGTTTTAGGAATCTTATGGCGAATCCCCTTCCTGTTCCCTCGTATCCGTGAACGGTTGTAGAAAATATAACGTATCTACATCCCTCAACAATCTTCCAGAGGACGGGAACATCAATCCCAGCCGCTTCATCAACGATGATTATATCAGCGAAATCTTTCTCCATCATAGCTCTTCTTGGAACCGCATATTCGACACGAGCGTATTTACTGTTAATTACTGTGATGTTGGGGCCGCTTGTTTTCACACTGAAATTTCTCATCCCCTGTCTTACGAGAGCTTTTTTTAGGAATTCGAAATAGGTCTGAACGGCGTAAGGAGTCGGGGCAACCACAAGTATCCTGACGGGTCTCTTCAGCACCCTCTCCATTCTTGAAATGAGATAGGGCGTGACGATACCTAAAACAGCCGTCTTTCCCCTACCTCTGTTTGCTGTAATGACGACGGCTTTCCTTTCTTTTTCTTTGTCAAAGAAAGTTTCAAAGGTTTTAAGAACCTTTACCTGATCTTGAGTGGCACACATTTTGTAAAGCTTTCTTTTGATCTCTTTTTTCTCCTCTGGAATTACAAGCTCCTCTCTCGGCTCTACAACTTTTTTAAAGGAGTATTCTTTGATTATCTTCCTCTTATCAGCGTCAAATACGATAATACCCTCAGCGGTTAGGGTTTTCTTAATGAAGCGTCTGTAAAATCTCGGAACTACATCCTCCACCGTGTAGGGTTCGCTGACGAGATCTTCGTGCCACTTTCCCTTGAGGTTCCACCAAGCATCTACTGGAGGAGATAGGGCAATTATTATCCCGCCCTCTCTGATAGTCTCGACTATAATCCCAAGGTCATTTGGATGAAAACCTTCGGTTAGGTCGATGAGCAGACTGTCATAGGTTTCTCCCAAAACTGATGGAGATTCCCTATAATGCAGTAATCTACCCTCGAAATATTTTTCAGCCAATTCAAGGAAGAAACTCCTCCCGACAATCAGGAGATTGCTTTCCTTTTTTCCAATTGTTTTTAAATGAGTCTTGTAGACTCTCTTTGCCATTTTGAGCAATCTATCGTTTAGTTCCTTGGAACACAAAAATACTCCGTATCTGTGACGATTTTCGACAGCCGTTTGGCAAGCTTTTTGAACTTCGTCAAGCAGTTTTTTTACGGTCATTTTTAGACGATTTTACGTCATGATTTAAAAAAGTAATCCTCAGCGGTTTCGAGAGACCTCGCAACAAGTTCCGCTGTCTTCTCCGCATCTTTTATCGAAATAACCTCTACTGGTGTGTGGATGTAGCGGGCTGGAACACTAACAACACCCGTTGGAATACCAGATTTTGTTAAATGGATCGCAGTCGCATCCGTCGTTCCCCCTTCACCCACCTCAAGTTGGTATTCTATCTTGTTTCTTTCAGCAGTTTCAACAAGCCAGTCGAGAACTCTCTTCGGAGCTATAATCCCCCTTCCAGAAGCGTCCGCTACCGTGATTACGGGCCCTTTCCCGATCTTTACATCGATCTTAACGTTTTCTGCACCGGGATGATCTGTTGCGGGTGTCGTGTCAATTGCTAAGGCAACATCGGGTTCGATTTCGAACGCTGAAACACGGGCTCCTTTCAATCCGACCTCCTCTTGGACTGTTCCCACTGCGTAAATTGTTGCTTTACTTTTGGTATTCTTTACAGCCTCAATCATTACAGCTACCCCGACTCTGTTATCGAAAGCCTTACCCGTTAATTTGTCTCCGATTCTGATGCATTCTCTGTCTATTGTCACAGGAGTCCCCACTTCGACACCCATCTTTTTTACATCCTCCTTGCTATTTGCACCTATATCTACGAACATATCTCTTATCTCAATGATTTTTTTTCTCTCATCCTCTTTCATGAAATGGGGGGGCTTTGACCCCACTACGCCGTATATCCTTCCGTTTCTTGTGTGGAGAACAACTCTCTGATTCAGAACAGTTTGGGAAAACCACCCCCCAATGGGGGTCAACCTGAGAAACCCGTTTTCCTCGATAAATTTCACCATAAAACCTATCTCATCTATGTGTGCCGCGATCATCTCTTTAAATTCGTTTCCATTTTTAACACAAATTATATTCCCAAGTTTATCCACCCGTATCTTATCAACGATATCCTCAAGCTCTTCCCTGATTATCTCCCTTATTTCATCTTCATATCCGGCAATTCCATGGGCGTTGCTCAGCCTGATGATAAGATCCTCCATCACACCACCTCATTCAAGAACTGCATGCCTATTTTCCAAATCTTTTTCGGTCAGATTTCTCAAGCTCATAAGCTCAGCTATTAGGGCATCGAGGAATATCATAACCGTTAGCTCGAACATGGTTCCCAAGGGAGCGATCTTTGATAACTCCTCATCTTTCTCGGTTTTTATCTTTGCTCTGATATACAAAACTATGTCCGCAAGCTTAGCTAATGTTGATTCTTTATTGGATGTCACGGCTAAGAGCTTTGACCCGATTAGCTCTTTTGCTTTTTTACTGATATTCACAACAGATGTAGTCTCCCCAGAACCTGAAATTGCTATAAGTAGATCGTTCTTTCCGATCCTGGGGGTAACGGTCTCTCCGACTACGAAAACGTTAAATCCGCAATGCATAAGTCTCATAGCAAAGGCTTTGGCAACAAATCCACTTCTTCCGGCACCCATGACAAAGATTTTCTCCGCACTCTGAATTGCGTTGACTGCTCGCTCTACCTCTTCGAAATTCAGATTTCTTTTCAGATTTCCTATTTGTTTCTCGATCGTATCTAAGAACTTAAGCATCTGCTCTCCAATCATTTCGACCCCCCTACATTTGTTATTTTGTAGCGGATAATAAATTTTGAGGGAATTCGGAAGAAAATTTAAATAATTAGCTAAATATTCATGAGCATGCTAATTCTTGCCCTTGATGTTTTAAATGAAAAAAGGGCGATAGACATCGCTGCGGATGTTGAAGATTACATATCCATGATCAAGGTCAACTATCCCCTCGTTTTATCTTCAGGTATCGAAATCATCAAAAAACTCTCGAAAATAAAACCTGTGATAGCAGATTTTAAAATCGCCGACATTCCATACACAAGTTCTCTGATAGCAGAAATAGCTTTTGAGAATGGCGCGAGGGCGATTATAACCCACGGCTTTGTTGGGAAAGATGTTATCGAAGCTGTAAAGAAAGTAGCCGACGAATATGGCGGCGAAGTCTATGTGGTCACGGAATTGAGCAGTGAAGGAGGTAGAAAATTTATGGCAAAATTTTCAGATAAAATAGTGGAAATTGCAAACGAAACAGGATGTGATGGGTTAATTGTCCCGGCAACGAGATCTGAAAGGATTAAAGAAATAAGGAGAAAAACCTCCCTGAAATTAATTGCTCCTGGAGTAATAACGCAAGGTGGCGAGATCAGGGATACTTTAGAAGCTGGAGCAGATGGAATCATCGTAGGTAGAGCGATCTATAATGCAAAGAATCCTAAAAAAGAGGCTAAAAAGATTTGGGAATTGATAAAAAAGTATAAAAAAATTTAAAAATCACAACCGAAAATTAGAAATATCTATTAAGATAATATCCTCTGAGCCCGGGTAGCTCAGCTCGGGAGAGCGTGCGGCTGAAGACCGCATGGTCCCCGGTTCAAATCCGGGTCCGGGCATTTTTTTCCAAATACGGGGATTTCAAAAGGTTCTTCGGTTCTAAGAGAGTCAATAGTTCGTCTATAGTCTCCGAAAAGCGATTTTTGAAATTTTCTTTTAAAAATATATGACTCTCGTGTCTTTATTCAACAAGATTCAAAGAGCTTTGATAGCTAATTACAATGACAGGATTTCTATACTCTTCTGTTTTTGCGTTCTTAACAAAAAAGGGCTTGCATGAAGCATTTTAACTGGACTGGTGATGGAAAAGGATTCGAAGATCACAGAAAAATTCACGCGAGAGAATTTGAGAACAATTACAGGACACACTGGAATATCGTTACCTCATCAGTGGATGTTTTGGGGCATTTGAGGCATGATTACTCTGCTCTCTAGGTATAGCGGCTATAGCCTATTTGATATCGAGAGATATTAAGAAAGCTCTTTTTGCAACAAGGATTAGAACTCGGAATAAAGACGCCCGGGCCGGGATTTGAACCCGAGGCGCGGGCTCGACAGGCCCGCATGTTAGGCCGGACTACACCACCCGGGCAGTGAAAATAGAAATCTCAATTTGTTTTTAAGTATTTTGGTCAAAAGATATATATTTGTTTGGTAAAATTCAATCATGCTTAAGCTAAACGGTGTTGAGGTTGAAGATACCTACTGCGAGGCTTTTGATGGAATATACTCAAGAATTTTGATAACCGCCAAGCAAAAGTGGTTACTGAAAAAGGCTGCTTACGGCTCAACAGCCCTCCCATCAACAGTCTTTGGAGAGTCCGAGGGAGGAGTAGAGAAATTCATCTCACCTGAGGAGACACCCGACGGGAGGTTGGGAGCCATCGTTCAGATATGGGTCGCCAAGAGCAAGGACTTCGAAAAGGTTTTGATGAGAGAAATGAGCAAGAGGATAAGGCAGGGAATTCTCGTTGTCCCCACCACAAGGGTCTTTAACGCAACGGAGAGTGAAACGAAATTCGATGCCGAACTGAACGTGGGGAGGTGCGGAGACGGATACGAATGGGAGGAGGAAATATGGGGAAGAAGAATGATCAGAGTTCCGATAATGTTCGGTGAATTTGCGATTGAGAGATACATCGGCTACGCTGAGGGGATTGCCGGTGGCAACGTGTGTGTTTTTCTGTGAAAGTGAAGAAGCCGCCTTAGAGGCTGGAGAAGCCGCAGTCGAGGCTTTAAAGAATATGGACAACGTAATAACGTCCTTCGATATATGTTCCGCCGGTAGCAAGCCCGAAACGAAGTATCCCGAAATCGGGCCCACAACGAATCATTACTACTGCCCCACACTGAAGGGAAAAATTCCAGACTCCAAAGTCCCTGACGGAGTTAAAAGCATTCCAGAGATCGTGATAAACGGAACTACCCTCGAAGATGTTAAAAAAGCCATGTTCGTTTGTATGGAAGTTGGAAGCAGAATCGACGGGGTAGTGAAGATTTCCGCTGGAAATTATGGGGGAAAGTTGGGTCAACATAAAATCTACCTTAGGGATCTGATCGAAGAATTCACGAAATGATAGACGTAAATTTGATTGAAAAGTTCTATTCAAAAATTTTTTCAGTTCCAAAAAAGAGGATAAGCGTTTCAGTCGGATTTTTGAGCATAATCCTCGCCACATATCTCAACGGAGTTTCGGGTCTCTTTTTTCTGAGATATCTCTCGTTGGGTATCGCCCTTATAGCACTCCTGCTAATTGCCGGAAAAGCTCTTAATTCGGGGTTTAATAGTAGAAGAATCTTTTTTTTTGCTCTGTTTTTATTAATACTTATCGAACTCACAGATTTCTTCGCGATTCACATGTTCGATCGGAGGATTATCTTACTCTCCCCAACTGCCATTGGATTCGTATTGAGCGTAGTCCTTTATTTCACCTCAGAGAGATTCAACTTATTTGTCCCATTCCTGATTATCCTCTCTCTTTATCCTCTGAACGGAACTCTGAATGGATTAGAAATCTACGTGATCTCAACTTTAGCCGGAATTTTATTATCTTATTTCTTTATAAAGTTTCTCGATAGAAATGTCGGAAGGATTAACATTGCTGAGATCGTCAGAAGTTTCGTTCTCTACTGGTTAAAAGGAAATCCAGAAATATTTGAAAGGGAATTATCAAAACTCTCCGAGAAAAGAAGGGGAAGAGTATTCTTAATAAGAATGAACGACGTCGAAATCTTTGCTCCCGAATTCCACCCCGGTCCTTTTAGAGATGTAGGCGGATCTAAACTCGTAGAGGAGTCCCTAAAAAAATACGACATGTTCTTGCATGCTGTTTCAGATCACACATCAAATCCGGCTACAAAAGAGGATGTAAGAAAAATCGTTAATCAGGTTTTTGATTTCATTGAAGCGAAGCCGAAAAAACCGTTCTGTGTAGAGGGCAATAAATTCAAACTAAAGGTGTATCCTTTTGACAAGTTTAATCTTCTGATAATTCACGGAAAAGAGGCAATTGATGATCTTCCATCTAAAATCAGAGAGATTGCAGAAAAATACTTCCCAAACCCGATTGTCGTGGATGCTCACAATGCCTACAAAGAGAATTACGAGATATCAGCTTCAGACATACTTGAACTTTATTCTCTGTTTGAAAAGGCTTCAAAAATAAAGACGGATTTCTGCAAGCTTGAGATATACTTCGAAAGAGCAGATTATCTAAGCGAGACCGTGTGCGGGAAAATATCCCTACTGCTTATGAAATTTGACGGTGAAAAGCACGGAATTTTAATGGTAGATTCGAACAACATGGATGTCGAATTAAGGAATAAACTCGAAAAAATATCTTCAGTCAACCTCGACATTGTTACAACGGACAATCACTCGAAGACAGGTGTCTCTCCCAAGATAGGATATAAACCCGCCGGGAAAAAAGATTTCGAATTTATCAGTTCTTTTCTGAAAAAAACTTTAGAAAATGCCAAATTCGATGAAGCAAAGGTTTTTTTTGGATTTAGAGATGTCAGTGTAAAAGTTATGGGAGATGTATTTTTTAAAGAAGCCGAAGAAGTCCTAAGAAGATTTGGTGAAAGTTCTCTATACTTGTTCTTTCTTTTTTCACTATTAAATGGAATAATCTCGCTCGCTCTCGGTATAGCGTTTATATAGTTGTTCACTTTTTGTCATTTTCGGAGAAAAACCAATAACTTTATATTGAGAAACATCTCATTTTTGAGAAGATGATAGATGCCCTCAAAACACTTGCAATGATGAAGGCTACAAAGAAGATAATAAAGATCAGCTCAAAGGACTTTGCCGAAAAAATCAACCAGAGTGTTCAGACTGCCGCAAGAAAACTGAAGGAGTTGGAAAATGCTGGATACATCGAAAGAACGATTAACAAAGACGGACAGTTTTTGGTGATAACCGAGAAGGGAAAGAGGCTGCTTTACAAAGAATACCTCGATTATAAAAAGATCTTCGAAGGTGAAGAGAAGATCTATATCGAAGGAAGGGTTATCAGCGGCGTTGGCGAAGGGAAATATTACGTCTCCCTCGAAGGATACAGAAAACAGTTTATAGAGAAGTTGGGTTTCGATCCTTATCCCGGAACGCTGAATCTAAAAATACCGAAGGAGCAAATGTATTTCAGAGGATTGCTCGACGAAGAAGAGGGCATCCATATTGAAGGGTTCAAAACGGAAGATCGAACATTTGGAGAGGTTAAAGCTTTTAAATGTAGGATTAATGGCATTGATGGGGCTGTCGTAATCCCGCAAAGAACCCATTACAGTAAAGATGTTCTTGAAATAATATCCCCCGTCTGCTTAAGGGAGAAATTAAACCTTAAAGACGGGGATAAAGTCGTTGTTGAGGTGTTATTATGATTGAAGAAGCAATAAAAGCATTTAGGAAGGGAAAACCCGTCTTGATATACGATTTTGAAGATAGGGAAGGGGAAACTGATATAGCGATACCAGCAAGAGCCGTAAAGCCCGAAGACGTTGCGATGATGAGGATTGATGGCGGTGGGTTAATATGCGTTTCAATACCGCACGAAGCCGCCGAGAAGTTCGGCTTGCCCTTTATGCACGATATTCTCAACTATGCCTCTTTAAAGTTTCCGAAACTCAAAAAAGTTGCTGAATTCGATATAAGATACGATTCCCGGTCATCCTTTAGCATCTGGGTAAACCATCGAGATACTTATACGGGAATCACCGACGTAGATAGGAGCCTTACAATAAGGAAGATCGGAGAAGCAGTCGAAACAGTGCTAAAGGGAAGAGAATTCGACTTCGGAGAAGAGTTCAGAAGTCCGGGACACGTTGCGATTCTGAGAGCCGCTAAGAATCTGGTTTACGAGAGAGTTGGACAAACGGAATTGAGCTTAGCCATAGCCAAGCTCGCTGAAATAACACCAGCGGTTGCAATTTGCGAAATGCTCGACGAGAGAACGGGTAGAGCCTTATCAAAGGAAGATGCTATGAGATACGCCGAGGAGTTTGAAATACCCTTTGTAGAGGGAAAAGAAATAATAAAAGCTTATGTAGACGAAACATCGCTTACCCACGGAAAAATGCTTCCCATCTGATATCTTATGCTATTTTGTAATGCTCACAAAATCTTTCAAATACTCTTTTTATATTTCCCACGGAATCTGGGTAATGATTCAAAAGCTTTTCAAGAAGCATGTTCCACTTTTTCTGGAGCAAATATTTTGCTCTCAAATTTTTCGCTAATTGTTTTATTTTCATCAACAGTAATTACACCTATCCCATTGTTGGCAAAATTGTCTAACATTTTGTTTGGATCGTAGGTATATGCAGGAACTGTTATGTAGACATGCGTAGCGAGTTTACTAAGCTGAACAAGTTTACCAAGAATCTTTGTTACATCTCTGAGATCAGTTTCACATTCAAAACATCAGATCACGGGTCTTAAACCAGTTATACAAAAGGCAACAACGTCAACTTTTCCAATCCCAGCAAAGGGAGTATCTACTTCCGTAACAACAAAATATCCATGCATTGAGCTGTAATATTCTTTTATGGCATACACTAAGTCGTAATGGTCAATCTTCGTCATAATTTAGAACAACATTAAAGGAAATTTAAAAATTACTTTACTTCAGACAGAATATAATATAAAAGTTAAACTTTGCCTTTAAGAAGCTCGTGCCCCTTTTCCACTATTATGCTGACTGGAGTGGGTAATTTCTGACCCGCTCTCTTTAAAGCTTCTTTTGCAATTTCGAAGTTCTCCGGCTTCGTCCAGATGCTTATGATCTTAGTTCCGGGGAAAACCCTTGCCGCCAATCCGACCGGCTTTCCGAAAGCTTTTCGCATTCCTTGGGAGATTCTGTCAGCACCGGCACCAACCGCCATTTTGTGTTCTCTCAAGACGTGATGGGGATATATCCTGACCTTTAAGAAATAGTTGCTCGATCCCGCCCTTCTCGAGATAAACTTATTGGCGGCAATTCTTGCGGCTTCTAAAGCCGTGTCTCTTATCTGGACGGCTTCCTTAGCGACCAGCGTCAGCATAACCGGGAATTCTGCGTATTTGTTTCCCATTTCAAACTGTCTTAATCTTAAACCGGGAACACCATCTATGTATTCCTTTCTTGTGTAGGGTCTTTCAAGCCTTCTCCACATTCTTGCCGGTTTTCTTGCCATGCTACTCAAATCGCACAAACGGTATTTAAGGGTTACCAACGATGCCTATTTTCTTTTTTTGTTCGGACAGAGAACTGAGAAAAAGCAATATCTACACTCCCAGTCGTAACGGGGTGAAGTTTTGTCAACAATTAGCTTGATAATTTCCTCTTCTTCCGCTTTTTCTTCAACAACGAATTCCGTCACTCTATCGGGGGTTATGTAAACCAAAACGCTTTTTTCCAAATCAAAAAGCCAGTTGTAGATCTTAACTTGGAGAACGTGATGTTCGTAGGGGATTTCGTAGTCACTTCTCGATGTTTTTATCTCTATTCCGACTTTACCGAGTTTTGCATCAATTTTTCCAACTATTTTATGTTCGCCTATTCTTTTTTCTGCCTTAACCTCTATTTCGGCGTTAAGCTCCTCTGAAAGTATTTTTTCAAGCCCCAAGTGAACTAAGGTGCCGAGGATTGTGGCGGGCGTGTAAATCGAAGCTTTGTGTAGTTCGGGATACCTTTCTTCAAAATACCTTTTTAGAGGACATCTTATTAAATCGGTAACTTCGATGTCTCCTTCTTTTTTCAATTTTCTGTGTTTTTCAAATTCCTTTAGTCGCCAGTCTGATAGGATTTCCAAAATCATTGAGAATAATTTTTCAGAAATCTTTAATAATTTATCGGCAAAAAATCATCTAAAGAAAGCAAAAAACTTTAATAAGGTTAATAACTCTTAAGGACATGTTCAAGTTATTCTGCGATTTGAGTTCGGGGGTATGTAGAGAGAACAAAACTCAAGATATAGTAGAAAGGTTGTTGGTTATAACAGCGAATAGAGTTCACCTAAAAAGGTATCCCATCGACAATCCCGTCACAATTTTTAATCCTTCAATATTGCTTGAAGATAGCGATATTGTCGTTTACGCGAGGATCATTCTTGGATACTTCACCTACGCAAGTGCGGTGGCCGAAATCTACATTCCTTATCGGGATATTTACTCAAATGCATTTACGGGACACTACACAGCAGAAATAAAAGTTTTCCCCAACAACAAATTCGATATATGGGGTGTTGAAGATCCCCGTGTTTACAAAATCGATGATAAAGTTTGCATGACATACTGCGGAAGGACAGTGGGCTACTTCGATCCATCGATACGAACAGAGAGAACCCTCCCAATCACAGCGATAAGGGAAAACGGTGAGTGGAAAAAGATTTCAGTCTACCGTCTGTCTCCAGAACTCAGGGGTTTTGTTATAAGTGACAAAGACGCCTTTTTGGTTAAAAGTAACGGCAAACTCTACCTCTTCCACAGACTCCACATGAAGGATGAGAACTTCTACACCGTTATAAGTGAGATTCCAGAGGAATCGTTGGAAGCTGACGGATTAAAGGAAGTGATCGTAAAGAACACATCCCTTGCTATACACAACGAAGTCTTTGAAGAAAAAATTGGATGGTCGACACCACTCGTCAAAATCGGGGATGAATACATTGCTCTATTACACGGGATCGATAAAGAGACAAAAATCTACAGAGTTTTTGGAATCCTTATGAACGAAAAACTCGAAATCGTCGCCTATACCCCCCACTACATAATGGAGCCGAAAGAGCCTTATGAGATATTCGGAGACAGACCTTTTACTATCTTCCCATGCGGTGCCGTTCTCGTTGAAGATTCAATTCTGATTTCTTACGGTGCCGGCGATTCAGCCGTAGGAATTGGGAGGATTAACTTGTCCGAGCTAATGGATATTTTCGATAAGAATAGAATTACTTAAGGTCTAAGAATCTTTCAGCAATCTTTTCAACACTGTTTCTTTCTACGAACCTTTCCGCCGCCTTGATCACCTTGTTTCTAAATTCATCATCCTCTACGAGGCGGATGAGTTTACCCTCCAAGTCGTCAACATCCGTGTAGATCACAACGGCATTCCTGTCCACAGTTTCAAAATGCCTTGTGTTTGGGACAACCGTTGGGATCAAGCTTCCGAGACATTGGAAGAGGGTTGATGAAACCACGATCTTATTCGTGTTTCCTTTTGGGAGCAGATGAATGTCCGCTGTGTGTAGGTAATCGTAGAGTTCCTCCGCTTTTATCCTTTTGTTCTCCTGTCTGAGCCAGTCTCTCTCAAAAGGAAGAAGTCCGTCTGATCTGAATATCTTATAAACAAACTCGTATCTCTCGGAAAGCCTATCAAGGGCTTTTATATAATCCTCGTATTCGTTAACGGGCTGCCTTCCAAAGCTTATAAACGTCAAGATATCTTCGGCAAACTTTCTTTTGCCTTTCTTAACGGGATTACAGGGATAGGGGATAATTCTCACTTTCTCCGAGTGACCAACAATTTCGTAATATCTTTCATCGAAAATGACTATATAATCAAAAACGTTTAAGTCAGTGTATCGGAGATCTTCTCTCCCTCCTTCATGGATTACGACAACCTTTGTGCAATCCAATTTTTTGACAAGGCTTTTCACATCCCTATAGGGAATGCTCGTGTAGGATTCCACTATGAAAAGATCGAAATCTCTTTCGAGAATCTTCTCCTCATCAATTCTACCACCTTTAAAGTTTGGATCCATCTCTTCATAGCATCTTATCACAAAAGGTTCATCATCCTTTATTATCTTATGATGCCACCATAAGTTTGCGGATTGAACGTAAGGGGCGAAAACGTAAATTTCATGACCTTTTTTTATAAATTCTCTGCCAATTAATTCCGCGTGAAGGGATACGCCGCATGTTGCATTCCATCTTGAGAATATTCCGATTCTCATGAATAGATCTATGTAGCTATTTGTATAAAAACATAGTGTAGCTCCGCCAACCGACCCGTGATCATCGCTCACACGGGCGTGGGAAGCGGAGCGTTAAATACTCCGACGGGAAGTATTAAAAATTTTTGCTCTTAAGTATCTCTTAAATAATAGAAATGCTAAAGAAAGATCAAAAGGGGATGAGGGATAATGATAAAATCGATATTCGTGCGGAATTATCGTGGAATTAGACGCTGTAAGCTGGAAAATCTGAAGAGGGTAAACGTGTTCATAGGCAGAAACAACAGTGGAAAGTCCTCTCTTCTCGAAAGCTTGTATCTGGCATCAGCGGCTTTTCATTTTGGGGAAAAATTATCTAGGAGATTCCAGAATAAAGTGGAATACCTTCTGAACAGAAGGTGTTTTAGGGGATACGATTGGACTGACGCTAGGGAGATTTTATGGTACGAGTATAATACCGAAAATCCTATTCACATCGGGTTAACCGTAAATTCTGGGGGGGTCGTAATTGATGTTTTTGATTGGTATCCACACCCTATTTTGAAGTATACAGCTGGTGACTATGATTATCTTTGCTTTGTGGAGAAGAAATTTATTAATTCTAAAAATAAAGCTATCGTAGGGATTGCAGGTCAAACTCTAACAAAAATTAAAGAAAAGTATGATAAAATAAACACATTTTTTTCGGGTTTCAAGTTCATTGACGCCAGTCTTGTTCAAGAAATGGATGTTATTGAGAAAAGACTTTGGAAAGATCTACTAAAAAGAAGATACGACAAACTTATAGTTAAAGTCTTAAGAGAAGGTTACGAACTTGACGTCGAAGATCTGACTTACACAACCTACGACGACGGAAGAACATATCAGCTTGCCGTTAAACTCCCGTGGACGAGTCTCAGAGTGGACGATCTCGGAGACGGAGCAAGATACGCTTTACTCCTCGTAATGATCGCAGCCCTCTCTAAGAACTCCGCCCTGCTGATCGAGGAGCCAGAAAACCACCAGCACCCATCAGGACTCGCAAAAACTCTCGATATGTTCCTGACCCTCGTGAAGCAGAACAGCATACAGGTGTTCATTACCACGCACAGCTTGGAGTTCCTGAGGCTGCTCAGGAAGATCTCCAAAGAGATGAGGATCGACGTTGGAATTTACTTTTTCGAAAGAGACAAGCAGGGTAAAGTCGACGTGAGAGAGATAACAAGCGAGAACATAGAGGTTCTGGAAAGCATGGGGTTCGATCCCCGCTTCCTTGACCTAATTTGAGGGAAGGGTAGCATGGTGAGGTTACTACAACTCAAGCCGAAAGAGAACGCCTTCTACGAGATGGCCAGAAGCATCAAGGGCAAGCTCGACATTATTTTCGTTTGCGAGGGGAAAAGAGACGTGGAAGTCTTAAAGGGTGTCTTGAGCAAAGTCTTCGGGACTACAGATAAAAATCTGGCAGTAACGGACTGCGAGGGTAAGGACTCCGTCAAAGAGATTGCAAAGGATATCATAGCACTATCCTCAGTCTCTAAGCACCTCAAAGCGGTACCAATCATCATTGACGCAGACGACGACACACCCGCAAAGCGAGCCGAATCGCTCTCCAACTCCATACGCGCGACGACGAGATTCACGAACGTGGACATCTTTGAAATCAGTAGGGACATCTTCGAGCTGCGGTCACGGGAATTTAGAGTTAAAGCCTTCGTAAAAGTCGTAGGGGACTTCAGTTTACCCTACGAGAGGCACACGATTGACGACTATGTTCTCCGACTTCTCACATTGGAAGGATTGGTTGACGAGAGAAAGATCGAAGGTTACAACACCGCGAAAGATTGTATCAACGAATTTATAGAGTCTAAAGGAACAACAGTCAAAGAGCTGATTCTGAACGCGCAACCAGAAAATGTCCAAAAAGCATTCGAAAACATAGTAAAGTATCTTGAAACAGTAGGTATTTGAGCAAATGGATCAAAGGTATATGTAAGTGGCATCGATTATTCCGTCGAGCTTGGTCATCTGTTCGAGAACCTCCTCCGTTGGAGGATCGTCCACGAGAAGAAACATTAGCTGGACACCCCCCGGTTTATCTCCGTATCTCCCAACGATCATTCCAGCAATGTTTATGTTGTTTTTACCGAATAATGTGCCAACCCTTCCGATGACACCGGGCTTGTCCTCGTGAAGGGAGATAATGCAGTGACCCTTCGGGATGAAATCCATTTTGTATTTATCTATCTTTATGATTCTATAATCCTCCCTTCCAAAACTTGTTCCTGCTAAATAGATGCTCTTTTCCTTACCTTTTACCTCTACTTCAAGAATACTCTCATAACTGTCGGTTTTTTCGCTCTTGCTCTCCTCCACCTCAATCCCCCTCTCTTTGGCAATTGCCATCGCCGAGACAAGATTTATGTTAGGTCCGAGAATGTATTCAAGAAGTCCCTTCAGAACGGCTCTTGAGAGATAATCCGTATTTTTTGTTGCCAACTTCCCTCTACAAGTAATTTTGACTTTTTCGAAGTTTCCTTCAAGTCTCGCCGCCGCTATTTTTCCCATTTTCTCCGCAAGTTTCAGATACGGCATGAGGTATTCGAAATCCTCAGGTTTAAGGGAAGGCAGATTCACTGCATTTTTAACGGGATATCCACGATACATGTTGATGATGTCTTCGGCGATAATCAATCCAACGTTTTTCTGGGCTTCCCGCGTTGAAGCTCCAATGTGCGGCGTCGTAATCACGTTTTCAAGCTTCAAAAGCTCGCTATCCTTGTCAGGGGGCTCCTTTGAGTAAACGTCCAAAGCTGCCGCATAAACTTTTCCAGATTTAATAGCTTTCACGAGAGCTTGTTCGTTGACAATACCTCCTCTGGCACAGTTGATTATAATTACGCCATCCTTCATTCTTTCAAACTCTTTCTCCGAGATCATGTTTTCTGTGTCCTTTGTTTTAGGAGCGTGTATCGTGATGATATCCGACTTTTCTATCAACTCATCGAAGGAAACGAGCTTCACACTGAGTTCTCTCGCTCTTTCCTCGCTTATGTAAGGATCGTAGGCTATAACGTTCATATCAAAAGCTTTGGCTCTCTTTGCGACTTCGTAACCGACTCTACCAAGACCTATTATCCCAAGGGTTTTTCCTCTGAGCTCTACACCGATGAATTTCTTTCTATCCCACTTCCCGTCCTTAACGCTTCGATCAGCCTGAGGGATTTTTCTCGCGGCAGCGATCATCATTCCTATAGTGAGTTCTGCTGTGGAGATCGTGTTACCGCCGGGAGCATTCACAACGACAATTCCGTGCTGTGTTGCCGTTTCCAGATTGATATTATCAATACCGACGCCAGCTCTTCCAATTATCTTCAGATTCTTACCTTTCTCGATAATCTCTCTCGTGACCTTTGGGGAGCTACGAACTATGAGAGCATCGTAGTTTTCAATAATTTTTTCAAGCTCTTCCTCACTTATTCCCGCTTGAACATCTACTTCTAATCCCTCCTTTCTCATTAGCTCTATGGCATCTTTAGCAATATTGCTCGCTACAAGAACTCTCATTAGATACTCGCTTCAATGGATATTTTAAAAATCTTTCGTTCACTAAACAGGGACGTGTCCACTTAACATAGACACCACCTCAACCGATTATAATAAAGGATGAA
>CBEWZU010000042.1:0-19845 GCA_965561205.1 uncultured Archaeoglobaceae archaeon
CTCTCTGGATAATAAGCATGTTTTTTCATCTCTCTGTATTCATTATGCATACTCTTATATAGCATGCATTATGCATGCAGTAGCAACAACTCCTATCTAAGACCTGCCTCTCCATTCTTGAAATAAACCTCTCTCGATTTTTATCGAAACTGCGAAAATAAATTCTTGGAGTTTACATGAATAATAAATTCAAAAGGTAACCTTTATCTATAACATTTTTAAAATTTTTACGATGAAATTTAAAGTAGTTCTCGAAGAAGCGGAAGAAGGTGGGTATGTTGTTTATGTTCCTGCTCTTCCAGGATGCGTTTCTCAAGGTGAAACTAAGGAAGAAGCAATCGAGAACATCAAAGAGGCAATCGAGGTTTACCTTGATATCGACGATGCTGAAATCGAAGCAGAAATCAAAGGTAAGAAAGCGGAGGTTGTAGAAATCACACTCTGAACTTTCAATCCTCTTTTTATTGGTGATGTATGTGGTGAAGCTTCCAGTAGTGTCAGGGGAAGAAGTAATTAAAGCCTTGCACAAAGCTGGCTTTAAAGTTGTCAGGCAGAAAGGAAGCCATGTCCGAATGGAAAAGAAGACTAAAGAGGGAACAATTAAAATTACATCCCGAGGCCATCGAATATATAGTTAATGAACTTAAGAATTCGAACAGTATCGTTATAGCAACAACCCATTCTCCTGCAGTAGTTGATATAGTCGATCCAGAAGATCTAATTTTATTTGAGAAAGATCGTGAAAGTAAGACGGTAGTCAAGAGAGTTAAAAACGCTGGAAGTGTAAAAAGGTGGTTAGCTGAGCAAAGAATAACGCTGAGCGAGGGGTGGCTCTATGACGAAATATTCCAAAATAACGGTAAAGACTTCTTTAGAGGATTCGTATCCATAAATGCTAAAGGGGTGATAAAACAGAAGCTAAGATGTATGTGGAAATACACATACCTCAAAGCATAAAGCCGAAAACAAAATATACCGTGTTTGATTATTATATTGAAGAGTGGATTTGCAAGGGCTTAGGCATTAAATTAAGTCAGCATCTAGTGGAAAGTCTAAAAGACTATCTAAGAAAAAAGGCGCAGACCACGATTATGTAAAGAGTATGTTGCCAGATTTTGTGAAGATAATCGGAGGATTGGCTGCCGATCAACATTCTTCATTTCTCTTATAACCTTTTCAAGAGCTATGGAAGGATTCGACTTCTTTGGTTCCATAATTATCTCTCCCTCTTTTACTGCTTTAACTATTGCACGATAAACATTATATCCTTTCATCGTGTGTAAAGAATTGATCTTCCTCTCTAATTGATCCGAAATCGCCAGAACCCTGATACAATTATGGCATAAAACAAAAACTTAATTACCTAAGTAATCCCAAATACAACTAATGGAACTGAAGGGATTGCATTGTGCGAGATGTGGTAGTGAATTTGATATACGTATAGTTAGGACAACAGGATACAGTGGACCGATTCACCTTCCCAATTTATACTGTCCGTTTTGTGGAAGCAGAAGACTGATAAAGAAGAGGGGAGTATTTTTTGGTGATCTGTAATGGAGAGGGTGGAGGAATATCTTGAAACGATATTGGATATTCAGAAAGAGGGAAAGGTGGCAAAAACAAAGGAAATAGCCGATAGGCTGAATATCAAACCTTCAAGCGTTACGGAAATGCTGAATAAGCTAAGCGAGATGGGTTACGTTGACTACCAACCGTATAAGGGAGCAACACTCACAAAAAAAGGATACATGGTCGCGGAAAGAATAAAAAGAAACTATCTAATACTCTCAAAATTTTTTAAAGAATTTTTAGAGATCGAAGATGAAAAAAAAGCGCACGAATTGAGCTGCACCCTCGAACACATCGTTGATGATGAAGTAATCGAAAAAATATGCGTCCTGATTTCCGGTAAATGTGACGTGTGCGAAAGTTGTGATAAAGAATTCGTTACACTCGATATTGCGGAGAAGGGAAAATACAAGGTGGTTGCGGCACCCTATCAACTCGAAAAAATCGGAATTTCACCAGACAGAGAGGTTGAAGTGAGAGAAAGCGAAATTGTTGTAGGAAGTAACGTTCTCGAAATAGATGAAAAACTAAAGAAATTAATCTTACTCAGACCTCTATAGCACCGTTATTCACAACAAGATTTGTGGCAAAAGATATCGCCGATAATCCAGTTTCCCTGCATACCTTAATCGCCGAGTCAATTATAGCCGCTTTTGATGCGATGAGAGGGATTCCGGCTCTTACACATTTTTTCGCAACGCTTCCGGTAATCCTTCCGGTGATCACCATAAACGATTTAGAGAAATCAAAACCCCTTTTGTAGGCGAGCCCTATAGCCTTGTCAATTGAGTTGTGTCTTCCCACATCATACGCTCTAAGACATTCATTTTCGTTAACGATTATCGCAGTGTGATAGGCTCTCGTTTTTCTGTAGTAATCGGTGTCCAAAAGACCAACAAACTTTTTCACGTAATCTATTTTGAATTTCATCCTTGGGCTAATTCTCGGAGGCTGTCGTGCATAGCCTTCGGTTTCAAGGATGACCGTATCCCCGTTGAGAATGACTTTCGGATTTTTTGACAGACCTTCAGATATTGCAAATCCGATTACGAGTTCCTCAATATTTTCGGGAGTGCAGGGTAGTATGATTTCTTTGTCATTCATTTTGATTTTCAGTTCGATTTCTCTACCGATCTCAAGGGTATCTCCGATTTTGATAATTTCCATCGAAAGATTGTTAAAAATCTGAATAGAAATAGCTTTCGATGAAGATCGTAAATCTGAGACTCGATGAGAAAATCGTGAAAAAACTTGATGAAATCTCTTCAAAGCTGTTAATATCAAGAAGTGAGGTCATAAGACAGGCTCTTACCCTTTATATCTCCCTGATCGAAAATATCGGATTTTACTTCAAGCCTTCGGTTTTCTCTCCGAAGTTTGATATCTACGAGGAAAGGAATGCTCTCTCCATTGATCTTGGGAATAACATATCCCTTTCGATATTCAATATCTCCTACGGAGGGATAGGGGAGCAAGCGGATGACTGGCTGAAGGCTCCCCTTGAAAAAGTTGCTGAAATTGTGTCTTTTCAAATTAAAGTAGAGTGCATATGTAGATTTATACAACCTCTCGCGGTCATGATTTCTACGGGAAACGAACTTGAATACACTTCAAAATTCTTAAGGCTTTTAAGAAAGCATATCAAAACAAGGATTGTGCTATCGGAAAATGAGGAGATTGCAAAAACGAAACAGAGTTTCTTTAATACAAGTGTAATAGGTTGGAGGGATATGAACGTAAAAAACATCCCGAAAAGGGGAGATAAAATCTTCCTATACGGTAGAATTCTCAACGGCGAAGAGCTACTTAACAAAGATCTTCCAGATATTCGTGTTTTTAAGTCTCTCGCCGAAAAGGTTAGGAAAAAGGAGGTGAACTCCATAATTCCAGTTAAAGGTGATGGTCTTCTGAATGCTTGTTTGTATGCTGCTTCCATTGCCGGTGGAAGATTAAAATTCTATTACAACTCCGATAAAGGATGTCCCGCAACTGCGGTCATCGTTACTTCTGAAGAAATGCCAGCGAATGGTGGAATTGAAGTGGGAGAAATCCTTTAACAAAAACTTTAAATTATAGAGCACTATACAACCCCCATGAAAAAATTGTTGTTTCTGCTCTTGATCTGCACGATCACCGTGCTCGGATGTGCTCAGAAAACGGGTGAAGTGGAGAAGTTAGAGGTAATCTACTTTTGTGCTGATCACCCATATTGTAAAGCGACCGAAGATTATTTAGACCTGGATTTTCTTGAGTTGGATTACTGTAATCTCAGTGATGTGAACAACTGTTCTGAGAGTGCCCGAAGTAATCTTATGCAGGTTTTCACGATACCCGCATTAATTTCGGATAACGAGACATTCTACGGAGTGTTTGGGATATTAGATTTCATGAATTACTTAAAAGAAAAGAGATACGAAGTAGACGTCCCGAGCGTCGTTGATTTAGTCGACAGAGTCGAGTTCCATTTAAGAAGCTACAACAACACAACTGAGACGATACAGCTGTTGGAAGAGTTCAAGAAAAGCCTCAACGAAACACGAGTGTATTTCTACTACAGTCCCTACTGTCCCCACTGTCTTGCGGTAAAGCCGTTTGTTGAGGAATTTGCAAATGAAACGGGCATGGTGGAATTCTGTGACGTTAGCGATCCAGCAAATTGCACAATCAACGCCAAAATAGTTGCAAGCTTTTCAGGATTGAGAGGAGTTCCATCAGCTGTAATCGTGAATTCTACTTCGGAAAAGGTTTTAACTGGAGAAATTGAGGTGAGAGACCTTAAAAACTACGTGTAAGATTTAAATATCCTAATTGGAGATCAAGTAATATGTTCGTGATATTCGATCCGATATACATAGCTCTCTCAGTGTTGGGATACATGATCATGTTAGCTCTCGCGAGCTTAGTCGCTCCAAAAGTAGCCGGGAGACTCTCAGGAAAGTTTTCTCTATACACCTCTATGGCTTTGCTTGCAGTTCTAATCATCTTCATAAGTGCAACCGTGATCTACGCGATCATGTTCTACGTGGGTGTCTCCCTTGGCATTACAGCCCTCGTATCATTCCTCATAGCGATAAACCTGCTGATGTATCTGTTCTCACCCTACATGATCAATCTGAGTTACCATGCCAAGAGAGATGAGAACCTCCAGAGAATCGTAGATGGAGTTGCAATGAGACTCGGTGTTCGTGACAAATTCAAAGCTGTTATTGTGAAAGCTCCTCCAAATGCCTTCGCCTACGGGAACTTCCTCACTGGAAAATATATCGCCGTAAGCGACTCGATGCTAAGATTGCTCTCAAGAGAGGAACTTGAAGGCGTAATAGGGCACGAAATTGGACATCACAGACATAAAGATGGGGCTGTAATGCTTCTCTTGGGATTGCTGCCGTCACTAATATTCTATTTGGGATACGCCCTCATTCACTCATCCTTCAGAGATGACAGAAACCGAAATTTAGCTCTAATCGGTGTAGCCGCTGTTGTCGTCAGTTTCATAATCCAGATACTCGTATTGGCGTTCAGTAGGCTGAGGGAGTATTACGCCGATTTCGAAGGAGTCAGAGTTAGCGGAAAGTATCCAATGGAGTCTGCATTGGTCAAGATACACGAGTTCTATAGAAGAATTCCAAGAGCTTACGAGGAGATTTCCCAAAGCTCCTTTAGGACTCTCTTTATCTACGCTTTTACGAGGGCAGTTGCCAATCCTTACGTGGATATTGAGAGGATTAAGAGGGAGAAAGTCAATCCGATAGAAGAATTTCTTTCAACTCATCCTCCTCTCCCGAAGAGACTCAGATTCATAGATAGTTTGCCGTTCTGACACCAAAAATTTTTTAATGTTTAATTGTTATAATATTTTTAATGATAGTTGAAATGGCGTATTATAAAGATGTTGAGAAGGAAGAGATTGCGAGAAAATTGATTAATGTAAAGAATCTCGTTTTTAAAAGCTCAAATCAAGCTTATTGGAAGGTTTTGATAGCGGACAAAGATGTCGAAGTTGAGAAGAATAAGGTCGCCATCGTTAAGATTAGAAAGATAAATCTGCCACCCAAGAGCACCGTAGCTCCCCTATCGATAATGAGACATGCTCTTGGAACCGTCATCGATGTTATATCAGATATTCCAAAAAAAATCGAGGAAACTAAAGAAATCTCTCACGCATACTTTTTCCCCATAGAGGATGGAACGATAGAAAAAGGGGATTTAATCGGAGTCGTTAAGGTCTATCCAATAAACGTCGGAGAAGTTGATAAAGAAGAATTTATAGAAACTCCCGATATAAAGCCGAAACTTGAAGAGCTCGAAGCTAATTTGGTTTACCGTGATGGGGAGATCAAAAAAGAAAAAACGAAAATTAAAGAAACATGGTATTCAAGATGGCACTTGGGAGAATGGAAAATGGTAATCTCTGAGGAAGACGTTCACATTCCTGCAGGAGAGGCAAGATTGATAAAAATCAGGAATATAGAGTTGGCACCCAATTCCATCCCCGTTCCGTTGTATGGTTTAAGAAATCCCTTTGGAATTGTTTTGGATCTCTACCATCCCGGAAAGCCACGGAGAATTGAAGAAAAAAGAATCTTGACTCATGCACTTTTCCTTGCCATAGAAGACTGCGAGATTTTGAAAGATGATGTCATCGGAGTGATGAACGTCTACGCCGTCTCAGTCGGAGAAATGATGCCGAGGATCGTTGAGTATCTGACTGAAAAGGGAGTGGGAAATGTTGTTCTAAGGAAGGATAACAAGGTTATCAGAAAGGAATTCGAGCACAAACCTTTCCTGTTCAAGAGAAGTATGATTGGATATTTGAAGCCAGTTATAGCGGCGGAGACCAAGATGATTCACGCAAACTCTCCGACAAAGATCAAGGTAGAAAAAATAGACATTCCGGCTGGTTCGATAATTCAGCCAATGGGAGGAAGAAATCACGCTCACGGTGTGATTTTAGGCGTTGAATTTGAAGAACAGAAATTTGTTGAAGAGGACAGGGCGATCGACGAGGTTGTTATAATATCTCCAAACAGTGGGGAAATCGTTAGGAGGGATATTATTGGAGTGCTAATGCAATACCAGATAACCCCTCTGATTTCACCCGAACTATTTGTTAGCAGATACGGGTCAAAAATTGGTTAACTTGTTATTTTTGCATATTAGGAACATTTTTAAGCATTTGTTGTAATAATAAATACTAATGATCCAAAGAAGTGGAAGCGTCCCTACCGGTATCATTCTAATCGATAGAAGATTAGATGGTGGATTACCCAAAGGTAGCTTAGTCTGCATCTACGCAAATCCAGTAGGTATGCCTGAGGCTTTTCTTTATCAATTTGCTTCGGTCAGAAAGACATATTACTTTAACACATCTCGCCCGGCTAAATGTATCTTGCAAGATATGCATTCGATGGGATTTGAAGCTGATGTTGAATTCATAGATATCTTTAATCAGTATTACTTAAACGAATACGGGCAATGCACACCGGGAGATCCCTACAGAAACAAAGAAATATTCGATTTTGTTTACGGACAACTTGATAGATTATCCCAAAAAGAAGAATACAACGTGATTTTCGATTCAATTTCTTTCTTTTTAAAGCTTAACATAGATATCAGCTTTAAAGAGTGTCTACTTAACAAAATATATTTAACTGCTAAACAAACAGAAAATTTGTTCTACATATATCTTCTGAAAAATACCCATGCACCGGATTTAGTTTATACCGTCTTAGACTTAAGCGACGTTATTTTTGACATAGACATAACAAAAATAGGGGATAGATGGGTAAATGTGCTTTCCATTCCCAAAATCAGAGGTAAACAACCGATATCAGAATCGTTCAGATACTACATCAGCGAGGGTGTCGTAATAGATACCGCCAGGGATATTGCCTAAAACTTCCTAAAATTTTATAAAGACTTAAACAAAAAATACTGCGATTATGCCACTCTTTAGTCTTAGAAAAAAGAAAAAACCGAAGAGGGATGAAGAAGGCGAGGAAGGACTGGAAGATTACGAAAAGCAAGCAATTGAAGCCATAGAATACGCAAAAAAGAATATTTTTACGATCAGAAAAAAGAAGACGATAAGAGGAAAGGAAGAGCTCGAAATTTACGATCCATCCGTGCACGGGGATTTTGTAGAATTTTCACCACCGGAAGGTTGGAGAGTTGTCGAAGAATATTGGGTTCAGGAACCATTTAGTAAGGTCTACATAATCTACAATGAGGATCTGCAAGATTATAAATACATCGTTGTGGAGCCTGAACTAAATCCAGTTGAAACCGAAATTCTAAACACATTAGCATTCAATCTGAGATTTGTTTTGGAAATTAAAGACGTAGAAGAATTTGAAAAGAAAATAGCGGTAAAAGAGGAGATTTTAAAGGAAGCTGTTGATGACCTTATAGCGGATATGAGGATAGATATCGATACAAGCTCTTATTTTAAAATTTTGTATTACATAGCCAGAGATTTTATACATTATGGTAAGCTAACTCCTTTAATGATGGATCGAAGCTTAGAGGATATCTCTTGCAACGGTTACGACAAACCCGTATTCGTATTTCACAGAAACTACACAAACCTCGAAACAAACTTGAAATTCAGTGAAGATGAGCTTGACAGCCTAATCATCAGGCTTGCCCAGATGAGTGGAAAACACATTTCGATTGCAGAACCCATGGTTGATGCGACACTCCCAGACGGGAGCAGAATCCAAATGACACTCGGTAGAGAAGTCACCGATCACGGCTCCACCTTCACAATAAGAAAATTCAGAGAAGAGCCAGTGACACCTGTAGATCTCATAGCATGGGGGACTTTTTCCTCTGAAGAGATGGCGTATCTATGGCTTTGTATCGAAAATAAGAAAAGCCTGATCTTTGCCGGTGGAACTGCAAGTGGAAAAACGACATCTATGAATGCGGTATCTCTATTCATTCCAAGAAAGTCTAAGATCGTTACGATAGAAGATACAAGGGAGCTAATGCTACCTCACGAAAACTGGATTCCCAGCGTAACAAGAGAAGCGTTTGGGGAGAAAGGTGTAATCGATATGTATGATCTTTTGAGGGCGGCTTTAAGACAGAGACCTGAATACATTATCGTTGGTGAGGTTAGAGGCAGAGAGGCAATGACACTGTTTCAGGCTATGGCTACGGGTCACACGACGTATTCTACGCTGCACGCTGACAGCGTTAACGGTGTTATACATCGTTTGGAGAGTCCACCGATCGAAGTTCCAAGACCCATGATCGAAGCCCTTGACATCATAAGTATTCAAGCCCAAACCTATGTCGAGGATAGGAGAGTTAGGAGGAATATTGAGATCGCTGAGATAGTATCTTTAGACCCGCATACAAAGATGCTCAGGACGACCACCGTTTTTCAGTGGGATAGTGTAAAGGATGAGCACTTAATGATTGGGCATTCTAAAGCTTTAGAGGAAATAAGAAAAAGCAGAGGTTGGAGTGTCTCAGAACTGCAGGAAGAACTTGAGAGAAGAAGACTGATTCTCGAATTCATGGTCGAAAAAAATATAAGAGACTTCAGAGAGGTCAGCAACATCATACACACCTATCAAACAAAGCCTGAAAAGGTGCTTAAGAAAATGGAAATAGTTTAGTATGTTTCGGAAGGCGAATCTGCTAACGTATCTTGGATATAAACTCTTTGGAAAAGGAGTAAAAAAGAATATACACAAGTATTACTGGCTAGAGAAATCCCTCTACAAAGCCATGATTCCAATGCCTCTTGAAATGTATATCGCCACGGCAAAGATGATTTCATTTATATTCGCCGTAATCGGAGCTATTATCGGACTTATATTTGCCTACTTTTTTATCCTACCCGGTCTTCCGGAGTTTCCCATAGCGATTCCCCCTCAGATTTACAGTTACTGGATAAAACTTAGAACTTTTATTCTTTCAGGTATCACAGTTATTTTAATGACAGTAATTTTCCACTACATTGGGTATTTTCTCTTTCTGATATATCCTTCTACAGTTATAAGTGACAGAAAAAATAAAATTGACAAGATCTTACCCCATGCAATTGCCTTCATGTATTCTTTGAGTCTTGGTGGTATGAATATCATTAGGATATTTAAATCTCTGGCGTCTTACCCAGAGATATACGGAGAATTTTCGAGGGAGATATCAAGAATTATTAGAGATATAGAATTGTTCGGCAAAGATTTGAGAACCGCTTTGTCTGATGCCGTAGAATCCTCACCTTCCGATAACTTTAAAGAATTTTTGCATGGTCTGATAACCGTTCTAGATACTGGAGGAGATATAACGAGATATTTAGAAGAAAGATCGGAGTTCTACTTTGAAAAAGCCAAACAAGCTCAGAAGAGTTACATAGAGTTTCTGGGATTAATGGCGGAGAGCTATATAACCGCTTTTGTTGCTGGACCGCTTTTCTTAATCATAATTCAGACTGTTATGAGTTTAATGGGGCAGGGTAATGATTTAATACTCTACCTGGTTATATATATGATAATTCCCATTGCGTCTCTCATGTTTGCCGTATTGGTAAAGTTACTTACACCCTCTGAGGAAGGGGAAGCACCCGAAATTAAAGAGATTTTTATAAAGAGACCCATAAAAAACGCTGAAGAATACACAGAGGATCTAAAAAGACTTGAAAGAAAAATAAAATTATGGAAAATCAAAAAAATACTGAAAAATCCGTTTAGGATTATGGTAAGAAAACCAGTTTACTCTTTGATAATTTCTATACCAGTCGGGCTTCTCATTATCCTCTACGGAATCCTTCTGGTTCCATTCACTCCGACGATGAATTGGTTTTTCTTCGTAGACGATTACATATTTTTGGCTGTTATTATTATGCTAACTCCCTATGCAGTTTTTTACGAGACCAAGATGAGAACTATAAAAAGATATCTTAGCTTGCTCCCGGTATTCCTTAACAGACTCGCCGCAGCCAACGAGAGTGGAATCCCTCTACACAGAGCTATAGCGATGATAGCCAAGACCGATACGAGTCCTTTAAAAAAGGAAATTCAAAAGATAAAAGCGGACTTAGACTGGGGAATAAGTCTGAGCGACGGTTTTGTAAGATTCGCAAATAGACTCAGAGTTTTTGAGCTTTCGAGGACGGTAACTTTGATAAAAGAATCTTTGAGATCAACGGGGGATATTACCGAAGTGCTGATGATCTCTGCCAAAGACGCAACAAATGCCGAACTTCTCAGAAGAGAAAGGTATTCGAGCATGTTAATATATACGATAATCATCTACATTGCATTCTTCGTTTTTATTGGAATAGTTTACATAATCTCAACAACATTCCTATCAGCAATAGCGGGGACGAGAGCCACATCTGGATTCGGCGGACTTTACAGCATTGGAACGATAAACGTAGAATTTTACAGAAACTTACTTATGCACGCGGCAGTTTTTCAGGGAATTTTTGCAGGACTTGTTGCTGGAGTTATGGGAGGTGGTGGTTTCTCATCCGGCGTAAAGCATTCTATAATAATGCTTGCCTTCGCATACATCCTTTTCAATATGATGATTCAAGTCTGATTTTGTGATCGTGAACGTAGAGGAAGAGTATACCACCCGCTGTATCCGCATCGAAGTATATCCAAGAGTTTTTCTCGTCGTATCCTTTATATTTTTGTTCTGGGGGTTTTTTAAGAACGATTATTCCTTCAGTTTTCTTTGCGAGGACGTAGAAGTAGTGCTGGATAATTTCGTTTAAGGTTAGATTCTTTCCCTCGCTAAAATCACCCGCATCCACAGCGTCGATATTGTTACCCCATGTAACCGTTGGGTTTAAGAAGCTTTTTCCCTGTATATCGTGAACATTTACTCCCTTGAGTTGTTTGGTGTATTTCATTAGGATGCTACTGTTGAGCAGATCAATGTCCTGATTGTTATTGTTATCCCACGGGATCGGCTCGGTCGATATCCAGCTCTCGTAGGTGTTGTTGTCATGATCTATGAAGGCGACGACGAGATAGTCAACATTATTTCCACCCCCCGTCTTTTTAAATGAGATACACAGTTCGTACCGTTCAGTATCGGTATAGAGGGGGAGATTAAAGTCAGAGCTAAGATCTTCAAAATGAATTATCAGGCTACTAAAGGGGGTTTTGTTGCTCTCGTTGAGCTTACCAATGAGTATTCCTTTATCAAGATTGGACAGACTGATCTTAAGATTAGACCAATCAGCGGGAAGACTAACCGTGATAGTTTTGTTATCGTGATCTACGTTGTATTCGTATTTGTAAATATCAAAATATTTTGCCCAAGCTTTATAGAAATCGCTTTTTAATTTAATCTCAATGTAGTATGCTTCTATAACTGGATTAATGAAGTTTCTTGTTTCGTTTGGGTAATGGATAGTGGCACCCTCGTATATTATTGGGAATTCGACCGTGTATCCGCTAACGGAGTAGTTATTAACGATTTTGATTATGGGTAATGTCAAAGTGTTTCCGACGTAGTGGAATTCGGGGGGAGATATCACAGTGTTTTCCGTCCAAATACCTCCGCCTTCATATCCGATAACCGTAGATCCTTTGGTGTAGATAACCCTGCCGATCGTATCGTTGTAGATTGTTTTATTACCACCGGGTCGAACGGCAATTATTTCAAGCCAGTTTCCATCGCTATCAACGGTTAAAGTCCCGCCAAATAGGTTTAATTTTACTTTTTGAGACGGTGACTCGCCAAGTGATGATTTGCTTACAGCATAATCAAGGAAAGACATTTGGATTTTTGCAAGCTCAACCACACTGTTTTCGGATAACGAACCGATTTGGGGAGATACCGTTATAATGATATAGGCGGCGGTTACCGTGAGCAGGGCGAATCCCGTTAACCATCCCAATATTTCGGACGCCACAATTACAAGAAGTCAACCTTTATATTTAATATTTTCAGCAACAATGCTTTACTTGAAGTAACATTAACGGTTTTGTTGTTGTGATCTACGGTTACCGTGAAACCCTCTTTCTGTAGATAATTTGCCCATTCTGAGTAGTAATCCGATTTGATAATTATGGTTTTGTTTGTAATGCGGTGGTAATCAAACCCAAGGTTCGTGAACAGTAATCTCAAAATCCCCCTACCCGCCACGGAACCTTCACCGTAGAATGAGACCACCAATATCCGTACCGTGTTGTTATCGGATATTATGAAGGGTTCTTCTATCATGAATACTTTGTTATTGATTTTTCTAAAGATTGCCCCGTTTTCAAAGGCTATTTCTTCGTTATTATTTTTGTAAACCAATGAATATAGATATATCGTCGTATTGTTTACGCTAATTAATCCCGTTTGGTTGATAAAGTAGCTCCCCTCAAATATTCTCGCTTCAATCATTCTTGACGGAACACCTCTATCGATTTTGATTACGGATTCCCTAATAAGCTCAAACACATTGATTACTTCCCTTTGATGAGTTGATTCAACATAAGAATCTACAACGAGCCTAATACCCATGTATACGAAACTGATCGCCATTAGACATATGGAAAGTATAAAAATCATGCCGATCTGGACGGTAATCCCCCTATTCATTTTGGACCTCCACAACACCATCTCTAACAATTAAATAGGCGTTATAGCTGTTGGCGGAAGAATTATTGAGGGGGATCTGAACGGGCAAGCTGATTTTGACAATTTTGTTCTCAATGATTATTTTATGATCGTTGAAGATTACTATGTATTGTTCTCCTCCGATTGTAGGCGGTATCTTTAGTTTTTTCTTGGCGTAGTCAGCATCTGCAATTGAGATGGCTTCTCTTGCGATTTTTGAAGCTACGCTGTAAGCTTCTTCGAGGGCGTAACTGCGTTGGACACTACTGTTCAGGTTGTGAAAATTTATCAGGACGATAAATACGAGTATTGATGAGAGCGAAATCAATAACAAGGCTTCGACAGTTGTTGATACTCCCTTTTCGTTCATACTATCCTCCCGGCAGATATTTCCAAAATCTTTTGAAGTTCGAGGTCTTCGTCCTTGTAGCTTAGATTTACCCTTGTGTTAATCCAGAGGGATAGGTTTCCCGATTCGTTGTATGCCGAACAGTCGATATCTGCCGTGATGTTTATGAGCCTTCCCTCTATTCCGTAATACTCTTCCAATGCTCTAAAGAATCTTATAAATGTTTTTGTCTCATCTTCGAGAATCGCCTGTGCTACACTGGTGTTGTTGATTCCTTGGGCTTCTATTGTTTTCGATGCGTTTATTAAAGCATCATAGACCGATTTATTTATTAGATATTCAAGGCTCTCGATTGCCTTCCTTTCCGAGACGTCTACAGTTGCCGGAGAGCCTAAACTGTAAATCATGCTATCGAGTAACATTATCAAAATCACGAGTCCGACTGCTATTAGGTATCCCGTTAGGATCATTAGCTGACCCTTCATATCACATCCTCCAGACTGTTACCACCACGTAAAGGACGTTGTATAGGTTCGAATCATCCATATCGGGTATGCAGCTCTTTACGCCGCTGTCTGGATCCGAATCGTATATCGGTAGGATTTGGGTAACGGTTACAGCATTTCGCGACGGGTAGCCATTGAATATGAATGTAAGTTTTCTCAAGGATAGGGTGTCGTTGTAATACAGTTCTATGTTGTAGGCGATTCCCTTTTTCTCGAAGGCGTTTATCAAGACCCTTTTAAGGTCTGTGGCGTTTGAAGGATCTGAAAATGATTGATCATACTCATCGCCGCTCGCTCCGCCATATATAGTCCCGCAAGTCCAGCTGAGTAAGGCTTTTTTCAGTATGCTCGTTTCCTTTTCATACGTTATTGCGGTCAGGACATCTCCCGTGTAAGTTTCAAGATTGTTTTCAACGATTATGTTTGCGGTTGATGCAGTCAAAGGCGTGAGAGGGATAGCCTGTATCGTAATGAATACCACGAGTAGGAGCAGAAGCGCCGTGATAGCGGCTTCGAGGGTGAATGTTTGCCCCTTTACCATACTTTCACCTCTAAGATGTAGATTTCGGAGGGATTTTCGTAATTGAAGATCACCCTTTCAACGTAGCCGTAATCTTCGATTTCGAGGGCGGGATCCCCCACGCATTTGATGATGTCGGATGTCGTCAAATTCTTTACGGTTACGTTGACGTGGTAGGATCTTTGACCGAGCAAGTTGTCAAGTTGGGTGTTATTGAGGTTGGTTAGCTTTGTCATGTTGACTGCGTTTATTAAGTAGGTGTTTTTTTGATGGATTTCGTTCAGAACGATTTCGGCTACAACTTCGGAAATGTATTGGTTTTTATTAGATTCGCGGATGGCAGAGACATTTACCAAAAACAGAAACACGAATGTAATGCTTAGCATGAAGACGGATATTCCCACAATGTAGTCCGCACTTACCTGAGCCGAGTTATCCATCTGTCAAAGTTATGGAGATTGTTAATTTTAAATTTGCTGTTCTCCTTGAGAAGGCGAGGGGAAAATTTAGAATCAGCACTTTTGACCTCCTCCCCGCCCTAAACAGTAGGTCGGAAAGTGTGTTGGTATTATTAAAGACTCATTTATATATAATTTATTGTTGTCTTGACTCCTTACTAAATTTGGAAAGATTTATTTGTTCATTCTAAAGATAGGCAATTGAGGTGTGTAATTTGACATCTATTAAGTTAGAGCAATATCTCGCAAAAGAGCTCAAAAACATAAGAGAACAAATTTCAGACTTTAATACATTCTCATGTGAGAAAATAGCCACTGATTTAACTAAAATATTTGCCATATTTGAATTCCCAATAGGAGTTTTTGTAGGAGAGTTTTTGGAAGAAATTTTTGGCGAGCTTGATGAGCTTAAAGAATATGATCTTAAAGAAGAAGTAAAAAAGAAAATTTTAAACAAAATATTAGATTTCCTGGATTATTTGCTTGCAAACCCAAATGTATTATGTGGTCAAGATCTTCCACAAGATATTGTTAAGAAAATGGTAGATCTACGTTATATTGTAACAAAGAATCAAATTGAGGTTTTTAGAACTAAAAAAAAGAGAAGATGGTTATTTTCAATTTAGGGGGTGCATAAATGGTTCGACTTCGAGAGATTGAAGAAGATAATAAGGATCAAGAATTCATAGAGATTGAAGTAGAGAAGAGAAGGATAAAAGTACCTGTAGTTGAATTACTAGAGAGTTTACTCAGACGATACATTGAGGATATCGAGGAGGATATAACTACACAAGAATTCTATAGAAGTGGCTACTTTTTGCGACGAATACCTGAAGAAAGGATTAGGTATTATATCAGAAGACAAATATCAAAAGTAGTTACTATAGTAGCAACGCTTGCTATAACAACAATAGTTTCATTACATGCAATAATAGCTGGTATAGACGCAAACTTTCCTCCAACAATTGCTGCTGGAGCAATGCTATTTACTCTTACCCTCTATTGGTTATGGAAAACATCTAAAGTTTTAATATGATTGACAGTATACTTGACAGTATACGGGAGCTTCTTGAGAGCGCAAAGGGGAGGGAAGTATGGTTATGTAAAATAATTGTCCTCAGTGGCTGTTGGTTATTTGTTTTGCCGAAACTTCCAGAAGCTGTAATTGCAAAAGTCCCATTGACTTACTTATTTATTATTTCTATAGTCGCTCCGATTGTAGATAAAATCTTAGAAAGAGTAGGTATAGAGTAAATATTGAAATTAGCCTAAATGCTGTTAGACTTAGCTAAATTAAACTAAAGATGTGTTTGCAAAAACGTTGACCCAAATAGATATTGATTGGTTTCATGCCATGTTCAACATCTGAGACTATTTTGGCAAGTCGTTAAAGTCTGTTAACTCTTTAAATTTTTCCAATCTCTTTTTAATTCTACTTTCCCATTCTTCCTTAGTTATAAACCCCTTTTCTTCTAATAATTCGACTAATGAACAAAGCATTTCATCGAGTATTCTTATCTCATCGATTTTATCATTCTTCTTTCTTTTTCTCATAATATCTCCTCGTATAACCTTTTTCAGCCAAATAAGTTATTAACATCTGCTTAACAGCATCTGAAACACTTGTATCCCATTCCTCAGCTACCATTTCAACCATTTTATACACATTTAGCGGTATTTTCACTGTCTTCCATTTATATTTTCTTCTCTCCTCACCTTCAATTTCACTCATTCTTCACCCCTCTACTAATTCATAGCACCAATTCAGTATATAAATATTACTAAAAATAGGATATTAATATTACCCAAATTTGGCTCAAATTAGAAACATTTATAAAGCTGAGATTCAAGCTTAAGTTATGCAATGTCCTCACTGTCATTCAGATAATATCGTCAAATGGGGTAAAAAGAATGGGAAACAGAGATTTAGATGCAAAGACTGTGGTCATACGTTCATCTTAAGAAAGAGTGATGTAATTAACACAGCATTATCGTTGCATTCCAAAGGTTTGTCAGTATGGAAAATACAGGAATTCATTAGGAATACGTTAAAGGTAAGGGTAAGCCAAGCTGAGATTTGGAAATGGATTATTTCAGCTAAGAGAACGATCTGCTCCAATATTAACCTAAAATTAAACTACAATTGCGTTTATACGACTGAAGATTTTCTTGACTTTTTGACTTACATTGCGATTACGAAGGATTTTGCTACGAATGGTTTGAAAACTTATAGATTGTTAAGGGAAAAAGCTCCTTCAGCCGATACACTTCTTTATCACTTAAGAAAATTAAGCATTGAAGAAATCCTGACTCAATTTGATTTAGTATTTGATAAGCTGTTGGAAGATGCTAAGAGGAAGGGAAAATTCAGGAATCCAGTTGATGTTGCGATAGATATCCACGATTGGCTCTATTATGGGGAATGGGATGATTACGTGATTGGAACAAAACCTGAAAGGGGAACGCATAAAGCTTACAAGTTCATGACGATTTGCATAGTTGAGAACGGTAAGAGGTTTCATTTGAAGGCTTTGCCTTTGAAAGAATTTAAGGATCGATACAAGGTTTTTGAAGAGTTGTTAAAACATGCAATGAGCAGGATTAAGATTAAGAGGGTTTATTTGGACAGACACTTTTACGACATGGAATATATAAGAATTCTGAAGAAACTTGGGTTAAAATTCATTATTCAAGCTTCAAGAAGCTCTACGATAAGAAAAATCCTTGATGAGAACAAGGACAAGGATGTAATAGTCGTGAGAAATTATCAAATGTGGCGTAAGAGAAAGCCACCAGGCAAAGAGATCGTTAACCTTTTCATTGTTCCATCAAGGGTTAATAACGATAAGGTTTGTTTCGTAACCAATTTGCCAGTTAATGAGAAAAATGCTGTTGGCTATGCTGAATTATTCAGAAGAAGATGGGGTATAGAGACAGCCTACAGGGTCTCAAAGGATTTCAGAGCTAAAACAACTTCTAAAAACATATCTGTTAGATTATTTTACTTCCTGTTCTCTCTTTGTTTGTATAATCTGTGGATTCTGGTTAACATAGCTTTAAGTTTAACCTTCAGCTTTGATCCCTTTGATTCAGAAAAACCCACAATTACAGCTAAGACTGTTGGATTTCTTGTCTTTCAATTTCAAATCGATTACGGATAAGTGGTGTAGGTGTATGTGAATGGAACTTAGGAATTTATATAAAGCATATCACAAACATCAATATGAGTACTACCGCAGGGGTCACGGATAAGAAATAACCCCCACCCCCGATGATGACCCCTCTTGCGGTAGTACTTGTGGGAGCCACGCCGGGGGCGGGATTTGAACCCGCGAACCCTGGGGGGCATCCGCTCGTAAGGCGGACGCAGTTGCCTAGCTCTGCTACCCCGGCATGGCTCCCTCTTATACTCTTACTCTTTAATTTTTATAAAAACCTTGTCCTCCCTAATCTTAGTCGTACAGTTTTCTAATTTAAGTTCATCAAGTTTGTCGCTATATTCAATCACTTCAACGATTGGTTGACCATTTTTCTTAATGTTAGATGTAAATTTCACAAATTTTCTATCCTTCCAAATTAAAAGATCGAACTCAGATCTCTTAAACTCTTCTAAAACGTCTTGCATCTCCGTACTCTTCATAATTTCACCTCCTACACTTTCACCTACATTCTTAACTTCATTATTTTTCTTGATTCTATACCAACCCCAATCAACCTCTTCCACTAAACCAGCAAACTTTAGCCATGTAAGAAATTTCTTGCCATACCCTCCTTTTGTACTTTCTGCATATGTCTCATTATTGATTTCTTCGATTATATCTCCAAGTATTCTCCAATTAAATCTTTTAAGTTCCTTTAATCTTGAGATAGCTTCCCTTGACGCTCTATGATTCATTAAAATGTATCTGAATATGGTAGAGGCTTCAACACTACCTACTTTTTCTTTTAATTTTTTCCCCAACGCAGTTAACTTAAATTTGTTCTTATCAATTGGTTCTACTAATTTCAGATCTATTAAAGCTTTGAACTGATCTCTCTGTTTGGCCGTTCTTATATATTCATTTGGAATTTCTACGATGTCGTTTATGTACCTTAAATAGTTCAAAATCGTATTCGCAGAAGCGTGAGGTTTTAAAACAGATTCCCGAATCTTAAATCTTTTAAAATCCTTTTTATATTCGATTAGATGTAAGCCCGTAAGTAGATCAATACAAGATCTACCAACAGTAGCATATGTGGATGGATGATCCCACTCTTTATTAAATTCTTTGGCTAATTTAAGACCTAAATCGTAGGGATCTATATCCTGTTTTTCCTTTAAGATCTCATAGGCTCTATTTAAAACCTTCCAATCCTTTATAGCATTTTGACCGATTTTTCGAATTTTCTCGATATCATCATGTCTTATGGCGTCTGCGAGTTGTTTACCTCTTTCAGTTATGAATAAAAATTTTCCTACAGACCCTATGAGTTTTAGATTTTTCAGAGTTGGGACATTGTTAGATAACAAGCTTGTACTGATGTTTAATTTCTTTGCTAATTGTCCTGAAGTTATATTAGCTTTACCGCCATTTTCTTTGCACAGATTATCGATAGTAAGTAGAATCCTCATGATATACTCGAATTTCGCTAAGGGAAATGATAAATTTTCATAACTCTTAAGCTCAAATACTGGACTATACCGAGATCTACTCATACACCCCCACCCCCTCAATTAAGGAGAATGGGAGACCAAGCTTTATAAATGTTTCCCAAAATTAACAGCCCTGTCAACTTAACCACCTCAAGTGATTATAGTAAAACATGAGCAGCTTACAGAAAAGATTCCAATTTTTAACTAGCTTTTTAGCTGTAAGTGAGCAG
>CBEWZU010000043.1:0-18698 GCA_965561205.1 uncultured Archaeoglobaceae archaeon
CTACACAAACTTTTAAAGAATCTACGATGAATTTAGCAATACTCTTCAGCGGCGAGTTCGGAAAGAAGTTCGTTTTAAGTATCTCCCGAGCATCCCTTACAAGCCTCTCCTGAATCTGACTCTCTGGGACTCATAAATTAGATACTCTCTCCATGATAATGACGGGGGACAGACCTTTATCGCTTTTTTGAAATGCTCAAGTGTCACTCCTTTCGTGCTTCTAAGTTCTATCTCTTCGACCATAGCAAGCTTAGCGCTCTCTTTAACTATCGCCTCTATGTCAGCACCTATATATTTCGAGGCTATGATTCTATCCTCGGAGACTTTTATTTTACTTACAATGTCATCTATATCTTCTTTGTCTCGAATATCCAATTTTTTCAGGTAGTCTATAGCTTCATCAACGTCGATAGTCTTTTTTGTTTCTTCTCTTATTATCATCTCGGTAACAGTCTCTAAAAAGTCATTGAATTCTGCTGCACTCATATTTGATATCCCGGGTAGTTTTCTCGTTTTAACTTGCAATATTGCTTTTATAGCGTCTCTATCAGGTGCTGGAATGTATATAAGCTTGTCAAATCTTCCAGGACGCAGTATTGCGGTGTCTATTGTATCTATTCTATTTGTAGCGGCGATTACTAAAACATCTTGTAACTGCTCTACTCCATCCATTTCGGTTAATAATTGTGCTACGATCCTTTCAGTTGCTTCATGTCCTTCTCCTCTCTTCTTTGCTATTGCATCAATCTCATCGAAAAATATTATCGATGGTGCAGATTTCTTAGCTTTTCTAAATAACTCTCTAATTCTTTCCTCGGATTCACCAAAATATTTACTTGTCAGTTCGGGACCTTTTACGCTTATGAAATTTGCCGTCGCAGCATTAGCTACTGCTTTCGCAAACATAGTTTTACCGCAACCCGGTGGTCCGAATAACATAACACCTTTTGGAGGGCTGCCGATATATTTCAAGTATATATCTCGGTATTTCATAGGCCATTCTATAATTCTCTGTAGTTCCTTTTTGGTTTCGTGATATCCACCTATATCATTCCATGAAATTGATGGAATCTCTATAGCAAATTCCTTCAATGCTGATGGGGTTATTTCTCTTATAGCTTTTTCAAAATCCTCGGTGGTTAGATAAACATTGCATTTGTTATTAATACTTCTTTTTATGCTATTTATAATAGCTTTGTTTATTAAATTTATCAAGTCATCTCCGCTAAATCCGTGTGTCATTTTAACTATTCTGTCTATATCTACGTTGCTGTTGTTTCCAATTCTCCTCTCAAGTATTTTTCTCCTAATATTCTCGTTAGGAATATCAACTTCGATCTCCTCTTTAAATGTACCTGATTCTAGCAAAATTTTATTTATAGACTCTTTTGATCTTGTTTCAGCAATTAAGATTACACGACAGTTATTATTCCAACAACTTTCTATATCCTTTATAAATTTCATAAAAATGTTTGTAAACCCTCTTTCAAAAGCAAACTCTTGTTTTGGAACAAATCTTTCGATATCCTCGATATGTATTACAATCGGCTCAGCACTATTTTTTACGATTTCTAAGATTTTTGAAAAAATCTCTTGGAGCATCTCTCTTTGTGCTAATAGATATGGTGCGATTAAAATATACTTGGCTTTTGTTTCGTTAGCAATAGCATAGACCAAGCTTGACTTGCCTGATCCAGCTGGACCGTAGATTAAGACGGGACCAGGTCTAAAACCATGTTTAAGAAGTATCTCTGGGTTCTGAAGCGGAAGAATGCAGTAGAATTTTATCCTTTCTACTGCATCCTCATTACCAAAAATATCACTAAGCGTTATTTTAGGAATCTCGACAAAGAAGTCTGAGACTTTCCAATCCTCTTTAGATTTAGTAGCTATCGCTGGTAAAACTTTGCTTTTTTCAATTAACTTAGGTTCCGTTCTTAGCTCAACTAATATCCTCGTTTGATCAGACACCTTTGTTGCATCCTCTGGTGAGATTGATTTGATTATCAGATGCACAAGTCTTCCATCTATGATCTTGTCTATCCTTTTGTTGATATATATACGTTCATGTTCTAACGCTGTCTTAATTTTTTCACTTGGAACTTCACTATCAGTGATTATCACAACACTATCCGCAACTTTATCGCTTACTTTTTCGAACCTTATAAGTCCACCTTGCAATGTCAATCCAAGATTGTCCCATACGGGTTTTCCGAGGTAGATCCTACCCTCCACTCCTCCACCTTTTACTGGGACTACGATCGAAGAATTTCTGTTGGAGATTCGTATGAGATCATAAGGTCTTAGGTTGTTTTCTACCATAAATCTATCCGACAGCACTGCTATCTGCTCACGGATATCAGCTTTCATAAATGCTGGCAACATCCACATGGTGGATCACTATAGTAAAGTTTATAATGGGTATAATATAAAGCTAACTACAGTGATGGGTTATGTTCTTCGGAAAGAAAAAAATTAATCTACTTGAGCTTATGTATGATGCAGCCGAAGATACCGCTGGAATAATAAAACCTGTAAGAATACAAAAACTCTATTTTGAGAGATATCAAAAGCACATTGATGAATCCGAAATTATGAGGTTGGCAAACAAAACTATAGAAGACCTCGAAAAACATGGAAAACCGTCTATAATAAAGTATGAATCAGAGGACGGAACAATATACATGCATGTTGGTAAATTTGAGGAATGGTTAACGAAAAGTAGATTTCTGGATGATTTAAGAGCTTTATTTAGCAATCAAATTTTAAAAACCAAGGGTCTAAGAAGTGATATAGAGAAAAATAAGCTTGAAGACTTTTTGATTGAATATGGAATTCCAAGAGGATTAGCTTCAGAAATCGTGCTTGATGCTTTGTGTAGGAAGGGTTATTTAATCAAAAAAGACGCTGAAACGTATACAATGCCAGATGTTCGGGAAATCAAAAAGAAATCTATGATCACAAGTAAGTTCAGATCTGTTCTTGAAAAGAAAGTTTTCCTACCAGAGGATGACCTGATAACTACAATTATGCAGGAAGTAAATAAAGAGTTTGAAAAAGCTAATGATACTGTCAGGGTCAGCGAAGGCGATGTAAGAATGGTTGTCGATGAGTTACTTGGCGATAGATATGTTCGCGTAAAAAGAAGCGTTGACGATAAGAAGATAGACACGATAGTAGACACCAAAACAATGCTGAGAATTATTGATGAATCCGAACCATTAATTATCGAGAAATTGAAAAATATTCAAATGGACAAAATAGGTAGTGGTGCGATAACGTCGGAAGATGTTGTCAAAGTTGTAGAGGAGGTTATTTCGACATTGGAAAAATAACAATAGAGGTGGTATAAAATGCCAACATTTGATGAAATAGTATTGGATATTTTAACGGATAGGGGTATAATAAAATACGATGGTGATAGGATCATAGTGAAAGACGTTGACACAGCTAAGCTCGCATCTAAAAAACTTGAAAAAATAATACAAGATGCTTACAAAATGACAGAAATTATACAAGATACAAAGAAAAAACTAGAGGACTATATAGTGAAATACAATGAGCTAATAAACAAGCTTCCAAGCTATGCAGAGAATAGAGAGCACCCTCATGATCTCTTAGAAAATTATTACAAACTAACTAAAGAAATTAAAGAGTTGGGTATTCCAGAAAAAATAAAACGCGGTCAAAAACTCACACTTTTCGAAGAGTTAAAGTGGAGAAACTGGAAAAACTTGCATGCAACAGTAAAATTCATCACTGAGCAGACATCGGTTTACGATGCAATAAGGGAAATGAGAAGAAACTACGAGGAATTAATAAACATTTGTCGAAATAACCTACTTCAAATCGAATATATTGGACAAAACTTCACGGAATTCATAAGACTTGCTGAAGGTGTTAAAGACCTCTTAGATACCCTATCTGAAATGCCAAGAGAAATGATAGATATGAGTGCACTTTTAGCAAATCTAAATGGAATGGTTATAGCATTTTCAAAGATGTTTGAGTTCTGCACAAAAGATGCACTAAGTCTTGAAGGAACCATCGATGCTAAAGAACTATTTAAAGATATAAGCACGGACTATTCTGGGTTGGTTAATAACGTAAGAGATGGGGTAAATAAAGCTAAAGAGGCTGGATATGATACATCTAAAGTAGAAAATAAGCTTGAAGAACTTGCAGAATTTGAAGAGGCTCTTAGATATGCAAGCGAAATGCAAATAAGCTGAGAGGTAAGGAAGATGGTAAGTAAAGAGATTGTAACTCTTGCTGCAATCTTTGCTGTTTGTATTATTGTTTATTATTTCTTTGGTTTGGATATCGCGATATATTTTGCGATAGTTGGTGTCCCGGTGGTATTTATAGGGATAGTTTTGTATTATAAAATCAAAATAGACAAGGGGCAGAGAACAGTAAACGAATTGATAAGAACAAAAGAGAGCGAAATTTACAGCACAATAAATAACATTGTTAAACTTGCAAACAATCTTGAAGATATAAAACTCAAGTATAACGTAGATACGGATCCCGCAGAATTTGAGATCACAAAACTTTTAAAGAATTTAGAAAGCAAGGGGATAAAGATAAAGAAGATCGGAGATACGTTTGATTATGAAATCATCAAAAGTCGCTTAGAGAATGTTAGTCTCAGCGAAATTAGAGAAATTGAGAGAAATTGGAAAGATATCCAAGCAGAAATTATAAAGATTCTCATCGAAGGTGTTTTAAAAAAGATCGATTGGTATTTGGAAAAGTTGAAAGAGCTTGAATCTGTAGGATATGTGGTCTATAATAGTATAAGAGAACTGGATATCTTAAAATCCCAAGTGGTTATTAGCGATAACTTAGATAAATTAAAAAGTATAGCTCATAAAACTGAAGAAGAATTTTATTCAGCACTTGAAAATGCGATTAATTTTGCTGAAAAAATTGTTAAGGAGGTTAATAGTGAACTCATTGAGAAAGTTAGACTTGCTTCCGAGAATTTAGAGACAAGAGATTATGATAACGTAGTATATTTTTTGAAAGAAGTCGCGAATGAGGTTAATATTAATCTAAGGGATAATTTTACAATTTTCAGAAGAAAACTTCTTGAAAGTTTAGACAGAATATTAAAACTCGTTAAGGATGAATATTCCGATATCTTTAAAGATTTGAAGAGAACTGTGGAATCGATTAACACTCCAACGAGATTTTTAGAACTGAGAGAAATCGAATCTAAAATAATCTCTGAAATGAGATACGTATTAGCTAAATTAAATAGCGAAATTCAATCTGAATTACAAAGCACAAAAGATGCAAATCTTCCAGAACATTTTGTGGAGATTGTTGTTCCTAAAATAGAAGAAATTCCAGATGATTTAGAGAAAGCTGTGGAAATTTTCACAAGAAATTATAATGAATTGAGCAACGTGAAAAGTAAAATAGATATTATAAAGAAAATTGCAAAATCCTATCCGAAAGTTGAAAGAGCAATAAACAAAGTTTTAAAAGAAAAAGGGAAAGCTACGTTCGATGATATTAAAGTTAGGAATGTCGAAATATTTTTTGAGACATACGCCAGAAATCATCCAGAAGTCGATTATATTGACGGGCAATTAATCCTTAAGGATTTCAAACCACAAATAGTTCAAATACAAGAGAAACCAGAAATAAAAGTGAGTGAGAAAAAAGATGTTGAGTCTGTGTGTGAAGGTATAAAAGAGAGAGTAGAAAAGTATCTACCGAAGTATGATGAAATCCTCAAAAACTTAATGGTTGAAAAAGGTTTTGTTTCGAATACTGATAAGATACCTATAAAAAACAAAGATTTTATCCCTTGTCTGCTGTGGTTGTGGTCTAAGAAGGAAAATTTAACGTTTGCTAAGTACGGATCCTACTGCGTGGTTTATGATAAGGGTCAAATGCAAGACTTAATTGCGAAAAGAATAAATGAACGAGTAGACTTAAGTATTGCTGAATACACATACGACGAACTGAAAGAACTTTTAGAAATTGACTTACCAATGGAAGAGTTTAAAAAGTTGTTAAAAGATATTTCAGAAACAGACTATCAGATAGAGTTAAGTGAAAATTCAGTTAAATTCTCAAAAGGTGATAGGTGAATGACAAACAGCAGATTAACTGAGTGGAGTGTTATATCATCTGGGGAAGGAGGTAACAAAATCGCCACACTCTTCTTAGCTACACGGAAACATGAAGCGATAGGAGATAGGGTCGTGCTATTAAACACAGCAAGAGCTGACTTCGCAAGGGCAGAACAGATGTTAAAGCAAAGCTTTGAAAAAATTGAGAAAGAATACTCCCATCGGACATCCTCGTGGAATATGGAAAAAATAAAAGAACATTTGCAGGTATTTGCAGAAATAGGGGCTGGGAACTTATGGATTATTGGAGAAGAGGCTATAAAAGTTGATTTTGAAGGTTCAGAAGTTGTTAGGAGAAAACTGGATGCGGTAGGTATTCCCGCCTCAGACGCTCACTGCGATATATTCACCCTTGGCGGTGGAAGTGGTTGTGGCAGTATGCCTTATTTAATCTACAAGACCCGAAATGAGAACATAACAAGAGGCAAACATATAGCTGTTGCTGTATGGCCTGACAGTGATGAAGGTGACCAAAGGCATTTTAACGCAATTTGTGGTTTCTCAAGACTGATAGAATACGACGGTCAACAAAATGCCGACCTAATAATTCTCATAAGCAATGAGATACTCGCTGAGATGTGTGATGTCAAAGGCAGACAGGATTTAGACGCCTACTTTAAAATGAATAACATCATCGCCGATGTTCTAGAACTTATGATTGCACCGGGTAGAAGTGATGCCGATGTAACGATCGATGTGCCTGATTATGTAGCCCTACCAAAAGTATTCAAAATTACGCATGCAATTCCATGTTTATCGAAAGGTAACGATGTTGATATAATTGAGATTGAAACAGCTCTCGACGAAGCGATAGATCAACCACTATTTCCGTGCAAGCCCGAAACAGCCTTAATGGTTTGGGCTATTTTTAGAGTTCCTAAAAGTAGAATCGATGAATTCGAGTATATCGGTTTGAAAAGTGAATTCGATGAATATGTAAAGAATAAAATGAAAATGTGTAGAGTAAAGTATATGGCTACAACATATGACGAGAACCTTAAAGATGAGTTTGATGTTCTATTGCTACTCGGAGGCTGCGATATAGATATAAACGATTCCTATAAGAGCTATAAATCCTTTAGGAGAATGTTCGAAATTAGTGGAGAATATATTGAAATTGAAGTTGCCGGAAAAACTATAAGAAAGCCAATTTCAATACTTAACGATATTGAACGAACACTTAACGTTTATCTTGAAAGGCTTAAGAAGGTGAAAAAACATGAAAATATGGAGTAAATTTGTTTTATCAATTGTTTTAGTAGTTCTTTTAATAGGTGTTGTGGCAGGAAATGATATCGGAGGAAATACCGATGCAACCCAGCCGCAACAGAAGAACGAAATGCAACCAAAGATTCCAATACAAAATCAGACCTTTATCATCCTAATACAATCTACCGTAAAACTTCCTGTAAATAATACAACGACGTTAATTATGTCCATAGAGAACGTAAGTCAATCAATCCAGATTCTCAATGGAGATCCAGAAATAGTGAATGTAAGTATATCAAACAATGAAGAATTTAACATAATACAAGTGCCCAATGGATGGAGATTAACTCCCAATCCCAATGGAGTAAGTGGAAAATTAAATATAACATTAAAAGGATTAAAAGTTGGAGAATCTAAGATAAGCTTTAAGTTAGGTGACGAAAAGGTTGATCCTCCAGTTGTTGTAAACGTAACATCTCCGATGAAAACACAAGAGGAAGTTGGGCCGGATTGGATCTCTTTTGGATTTGGGGTTGGAGCTGGGGCCGCAATAGGGGTGGCAGTAGCGTTTGTTGCTCTTCCAAGAATGCAAAAAGAAACTGATGAATTTTTTAGAAGAAAAGAGCCGAAAATTAAAGAAAAAACGATAGTGATCAAAGTTGTGGATGCCGAAAACGATAAACCAATTCCTTCAGCTAAAGTTATTTTGAAATACAATGGAGAAAGAAGACCAGCCCACACAGACAATAGAGGTATCTGTAAAGTTAATATACCTGAATTCTGGGATAAAATTAAGGTCAAAATAGAAAAGGATGGATATAAGACTTTTACCGGCACTCTATCTGTCATAGAGAAAAAGCAGCAATATACTGCAAGATTAAAACCTGAAAAATTCGAACTGAATGTTAGGGTAGTGGACGATAATGAAAACCTCGTAAGTGGTGCAAAAGTAACTGTAAATGGAGAAACAAAAACTACCAAAGATGGAATCGCAACATTCATACTAAGAAAAGGTAACTATTCTATCAAAGTTGAAAAAGAAAATTATTATTCTTCTGAGAAACCGATTGAATTAAACAAAAATCTTGAAGAAACTATAAAGATCAGCAAAGAGATTGGAACGATAAAGTTTGAGATCAAAGATGTATTCGATGGATTAGAAGGAATAAAGATATACGTAAATGGATACAAAGTAACAACTGACCCAGAAGGATATGCCGAACTGACACTACCTGTAGGAACTTACGATATACGTATAACCGATCCACGGGGGATATACGAAAAGCTAACTGATTCAATAGAAGTTAAAAAAGGAACAAATTCGTTCAAGAAAATTCTTAAGGAGCCATCGGATGAAATTAGGACGTATCATTTTATAAAAACCGAAAAAGCATACAATGAGCTTAATAAAGTAGTGGAAACTCAGATACCCGCAGAAAAATACGATAACGAAATTCCCAGATATCTAAAAGCTCTTGGAGAATGTTACCTAAGACTGAACAGCAAACTGAAAGACAACATTGGAATTCTAAGAAGGAGTAGTGAAATTAAATCGGTTATCGAATTGTTCAGAGAAGTTGATTCACTATCAAGTAATATCATAAACAAAATCATCGAGATATTAACTTCAAAGGAAGGGATGTATATCTTGTATGACATAAAGAGGTTTAGGGGGAATGTTCTTGAAATGCCAATAGATTTGAATGAAAAAATGGAGAACATCATAGACAGGGCGCTGGAATTCGAAAAGAAAGGGATCATAAGAGAAGAGGTGGAGAGATTGAGTTTAGAAGTAGACAGGGAGATAATGGAGGTAATGAGGGAGGGTGTGAACGGATACTTTTTCTCAGCGTTATACCAGGTTTACAAGAGTTTAGATGTAAAACATGCATACATAGTTCCGTATCTACTTCTCTCAACAATAAAACTAATGCTTCAATCCCATTCAATTAAAAATAAATTAAAAGGCTTAGCCGGTTGATATGTATGATGTAGATGGAGTGGTAGATGTAACCGTAAAAGATAAGGAAACTGGAAAACCAATAAAAAATGCCATAGTTATCGTGTATTGTGGTGGCAGTGGAAAACAATATTTCACAGACGAGAACGGAAAATGCAAAGTTAAAATACCTAAATATCATTTCGGATCCATATCCATCGAAGCACGCAAAGAAGGATATGAAACCGCACTATATGAAATTACCGTTGGTCATATTCTTACAACAATAGAATTATTGCCAGAAAAAAGTATTAAAAAGAATCCATTGCATTATTCCCCAAAAATCCTTGAAGATGTTGGCGAATCACCAACTGAGATAACTATTCCAAAAACTATGGAACGAAAGACTATAATAACTGAAAACAAACAAAAAAAGCCTAAGAAGTTCTTGATTAAGATCTGCAATGGCAATCAAGAGCCAATTGATAATCTAAGACTTATAACTTCAAATGGTGAGATAGATGTCGAGAACGGAGAATACATCCTCGAAGGAATAGACGAAAGGAGTATTAGAATACTTGATCCCTATAACGTTTACGAAGAAGTTACTGTTAATTTAAACGGTGAAGAGATCGCAGTCACCTTAGAAGTGTCTAAAAGAATATTGAACTTCAATTTTACAGAAACAAAAAAAGCTAAAACTGATTTTGACAAAGCTTTGTCGAGATTGAATCCATCCAGCTACGATCTTGAAATACCAAAATACCTAAAACAACTTTGTTTAGCACTATCAGAACTTGGTGATCTTACTAAGAAAAAAGTAAAAACTCTGAGAGGTAAGTTTGACGTCTTAGAATTTCTAAACGAGTTAGACAAGACATCAGCTAAGGTAATTCAGAACGTCGTAGAAATACTAACTTCGAGAGAGGGAATATACTTGCTATATGATATAAAGAGATTTAAAAGAGATAGCATAGAAGAAAATTCCCCCGAATCAAAACTCGTTAAGGAAGAGATAAAATTGGACATTACAAGAGAAGAGGTGGAGAGATTGAGTTTAGAAGTAGACAGGGAGATAGCGGAGGTAATGAGGGAGGGGGTGGACGGATACTTTTTCTCAGCGTTATACCAGGTTTACAAGAGTTTAGATGTAAAACATGCATACATAGTTCCGTATCTACTTCTCTCAACAATAAAACTAATGCTTCAATCCCATTCAATTAAAAATAAATTAAAAGGCTTAGCCGGTTGATATGGTGATAGAATGAAGGGTAGTGCGGCTTTAATACTTTTCATACTTTTAATAGTTTTAACAAGACTGTGGGACGGTGGTGGGTTCATACTTTGGCTAATCTTAGTTGTTGCGGTATATTCGTTATACAAGTACAGTAGCTCAATCAGAACTGTAAATGTAACCGTCCTCGATCAGGATAATGAACCGTTAAGTGATGCTCGTGTAATTCTTAAAGATGACGGTAACATTCTTGCAGAGGGTTACACAGACTATAGGGGGATGTGCATTCTTAAGACACGTAAAACAGACTCGATTAGGGTTTTAATTAACAAGGAGGGTTTCGAGCCTTTCGAGGGAGAACTGGATGATAACGATCTCACAGTAAATCTTCAAAAATCAAAACCTGTCAAATTAAGCGTTAAAGTGGTTGACGAAAATGAAAATCCCATAAACGATGCTGAAGTCCAAGTTTATTTTGAAGAAAAATTAAAAGAGCAAAAATCAACAGTAAACGGATTGGCAGAATTTGAAATAAGCAAAGGTATGTATTCGATCAGCGTGAGAAAGAAAGATTATAAAAGAACTACCATCGATGTAGCATTAGAAAAGGATGAGGAAATTAAGGTAGTTTTACCTAAAAAGAAAGGGATTCTAAAAATAACAGTTGTAGACGAGTTTAGACGTCCTCTGCGGGACATTGAGGTTAAAGTAAATAATAAAAAAGCAAAAACCAATGAAAACGGATTGGCTGAGATCGAATTGCCAGTTGGCGGTCACACCGCCGTATGGGTCACAGACCCCAACGGAGTTTACGAAGACACCAAAATTAATGTAGTTATTGACAAAACCGCTCCGATAGATATGGTCGTAGTCATGAAAGTGGCAACATTCTACGATAAAAACGAGGAATTCAGAAAAGCCATAAATGAGCTTGAATCTAATGTGCTTAAGGATCTATCCGTGCTGAATGAATGGGACACAACAATACCTAATTTCGTCAAATCTCTATGTCTGACGCTAATAGAGTTGGCAAAACGTATTCCTGCGAAATCAGACTTAGCGTGGGAGTTTTTAGAAAATCTTAAAAAAGTTTGTGAGACTTTATCCACAGAAATCAAAAAACCGGTTTACAGAACATTATACACAAGAAAACAACAGCCTTTGCAGTTTGGTATAAATTACACTAAATATCTTAGATTGTTTGAGCTAATTTTTAAAGAACCGCACAAAGCGATATCCAAAGAAGAAATAAACAACAAAATCCAGCAAGTTGACAAAATTATAACATCCAAAATGAGTGAACTGGACATAACCCTACCTGCGAACTTATGGAAATTGGCTAAGAGTATAGCAAAAAAGGACAGTGTGGTTAATATCTTCATTGCAAATGTCTTGCTCGATTATACTAAAGAGATGTTGACAGGTAAACTATCTGAAAGACTTAGAGAGTAAGTATTAAATGTTGTAATGGTAACCTTTGACAGTATGTCCAAAGATTATAATAATTTAATCAAAGATTTGGATAAATATAAGTGGATTGATCGACCAGACCTGAGTATCTATGATAAAGATAGCATAGATGAAGCCATAAAATTCCATAGAGGCGTTCTTAAAGAGATTTACACTTACAATCTAAACGATGCTGAGATAAAGAGAATAGAAAAAATTTGCAATATAAGACTTGTAAAACTAATGCTGTATTCAGAGGACTCTAACTTGTTCTCGGATTCTGAAAAAAATATACTAAAAAGAATAATGCAAAATGCAAAGCTCGAAGATTACGAAACTTTAGTCGAGTTCATTAAATTGTATATTGGTCTCGACGTCATAAGCAAACCTCTCGAAATAATAAACGAATGGAAAAGGGAATTAAAAGATGATTTAGAAATAATTAAATCCATTAGAAATCCGTTAATTATCGAATATCTAACTGATACACTGAAAAGAAGATATGAAGCTTTAAGAAAATGCGAAAAATATTATCAAAAAGAATTAATGTTCAAAATTGACGGTCTGAAGAGGAATTTAAGAAGCATAGTCGAAGAAATTCAAATGGAAATTCTCAGATACAAAGACCTAATACGCAAGCTCGAGAAACATAAGGTATATAACGAAGATATCGATATAATAATTGAAGATTTACAGATGATATCGACTTTTAGAGATAGTAAAATAAGTAAAAATGCTAAAATATTACTTAGTAGATTTGAAGAAAATAAGGATACAAAAGAAATCGTCAATTTATCGATTAAATTTTACGAAAATTTCATATCCCACCTTGAAAACATTAAGTTTAAACTTGAAAAACACATAAAAACCCTTGATACTGTAAAAGAAATTTTAAATGAGATTACAAACATTGTAGACGATCAAACACATGATGTATCACACATTCTTAATCCAGCGGTGAGATATCTAAATACCGTGTCTAAGATAATATCAGCGACACTAGATCACACTAAGAAAAAGTTATCAATTGATAAAGACGTAAAAAAGGCCGAAATTGCTCTTAAAGAGTTTGAAAGTATAGCAAAGGAAATAGAAGCTATGAAATCAAAATAAATACTACAATTATCAAACTTAAAATAAAAGCTACAGCAAAACTGAGTAGAACTATACGTTCGTGTAAGGATGCCCTGCTCTTACTAAACAGCGAAATAATTTCGAGTTTTCTGACGACTTTTTGGTGGTATATCCATCCTACAAGGGACCCAACTATTAAGGAAGGAATAAAATATATAAAACTTTTTATCTGGAAATCCCTGTATTCAGAAGCGAATTCGGTTGAAAGTGACGAATATTCAGACCTAAGAGTTTCAAGCTTAGTTTTTCTATCTTTAAGTAGATTATATTTATTTGTCAAATTTGTATTTTCGCTCTTTAATTGTTCAATCTTTTTAGTATAATGAGTTATACGACTGCGGGTTGTGTTTAGAACATCATCAATAGCTTTAACGCAATCAAGTTTTATTTTTGAAGAAGTGTTTTTATCCAGGTAACTTACATAGAATTGTATGTTGTAAAACAGAACTGTTAGATTTTTCAGACTTAAGTTTGTAAGGTCTTCCGTATCTGTGGATTTTTCGATTGCGTCTTTTACTTGTTTGCAAAGTTGTAGGTATTCATTTAAGTAGAAATATAGTTGTGTACCGTTCTGCACGAGGCTTAAGTCTTTTTCAAGCTCTTTAATTCCACTAATATTTGACCCGCTTGAGATCCCAACAATGAAAATACTGCATAGAATCACACTCAACACAGATAATTTCATTTTTATTCCCTCCGAAGGAATTTGCAATACCCATATATTAACAAAAATCCGCCCGAAAATCCTGAAACACAAAGAGCTAAATAGAATTGCAGACCATTTTTGGCTTTTAGCTTGTTTAACGATTCTTTTAGTAAGCTTACATTACTATTAAGCATTTTGATCTCCAAATCTAAAGACTTATTTTCATAAATAGATAATTTCCCAATTTTTGAATTCAATTGGGTATTATTCTTCTCTAATAGCTGGGTTTGAGAAATCAAATCTTTGAGAGTTTCTGTCAAATTGTCGAATTCATTGATTTTCTTTTCGATAGTGGTTCCATTAATAATTAGAGCTGTGGATAATATCGCAAAAGCTAATATCTTCATACGGCTCCACCCAATATTTCGCTTGACTGAATTCTTTTTCTTAGATCTGAATACTTGTAAGTAACTATTAACGTAACTGACGCCAAATTTCTTTTAGTTAGAGTAACACCAACGAAGGAATCTTTTATACCGACGCTATCGAAAAAGTCTCTAACGGAATTTATATCCATTCTTCCCTCTTTTTTGAGATAATAAACCGGGACTCTGACAACTACAAGTCCTTTTTTTGCATCAGTTAAAGATAATCCTTCAAGAGTTAGTCTTCTTGAAGCCATTTTACATAAAAGAGGAACATCCACGTATTTATGACCACCTATGGGTATATAATATTGTATTAGAGATCGGGTTATCATACTTTTTCTACCGATTCCTGCAAATCCCGGTTCGTCATCAAATGAAACAGCGGTTATTAGATCGTTTAAGTCAATTACGGGAGGGTTTATCTCATACTTAGAAGGATCTATGTTTTCAAGTAAAACACCACTTACAATATCTGCAATTGCAGAAGCCACATAAGCGTTGTAGTTCGGGAAGAGGACGTCATAATCAACTCTAAAAGCTATTTTCTGATTGTCAACTAAGAAACATGCATTTATATGATCTTTTAGTCTCTCCAAACCGTATGGTGCATTTCTGTGCTCTACTACCTCGGATAGCGCTGGTAAGACGCAAACGGATATTATCTTTAGGTCTTCATTTATTTCTCTGATAGCTTCAGCTACCGTTGGAGCAACACCACATCCTGTCCCACCACCTAGACTATTGAATATAAACGCAAAAGATGGCCTTTCTTCGGAAAACATTTCGTTAAATATTGAGATAAGACTATCATAATTTTCTTCAGCAACTTTTGATGCTTCGTAAGGATTTTTACCAAATCCGCCAGTTACAACTTCTTCGAAGACAATATCTTTTTCAGTAGCTCTTACAAAACCTTTCGAAACAGAGATTCCAATCCAATTCTCTTTTTTAACATTTTTTAAATTCAACAAATCTTTTGCTGTTGAATTTATTGCAATTGGTTTGCAAATCTCCCGAAGGGATTTGTATTTCATTAATGAATCCAGTAATGCACAACCAGCTTGACCAACACCGATAAATGCATAAACCATGTCATAAAGTCACATATTAAAATTAAAAAATTTACGGATTTATATCGTCGGCTATTTTTAATTCTTTGACATCTCTTATGTAGTTTAACGATCCCTTGATGATTCTGAACATTGCGATCATAAATCCTACGACCAAAAATACTAAATATATTATAAATCTTATTTTAATGACTTTCCATTCCTCTTCTAACATTTTTAACTCTTCACTTGCGTAATCTTTTAGAACATAGTCTCCGGCCGTCTCGTAATCGTTTATAGCTTCTTTGTAAAGGCCTATAGCTGATAAATATCTTTTAGATACATCATCATAGTTCAGTGGATTAATTAAGTAGTAATCATTTCCAATTTTTTGCATGAATTTTTTAGCTTCTTCAACTAAGGATTGAGCCTTAACACTTTTATCATTAGCCTCACTAATGATCTCATTAAATTTTTTACTAAGTTTTTCTGACAGTTTGTGGGTCTCTTCTGCTTTTTCTTGGTTTATTGTGGTATATATGCTCGATGCGATTTCATAAGATTTTGAGGCTTGCAGGTAGTTCGTATGTTCGTATCCCTTACCGATATTGTAAAACTTTTCTGCCTCAGCTTTTGCGAGTTTTTCAAAAAACGAACTTAGCTCGGAATAGGTTAAGCTCAAATCGTTTCTTAAGTGGGAGTCAGGTATTTCAGAAATATCGTCAGGAATGGACCTGAGATTTATCCCAGCAAATACAAGTTGGAGATATTTGTTATTTGGGTCTTGCAGATAGTCTCCAATATTTTTAAAAATATTGCTGATTTTTAATATAACATAACACGTGTTTCTGTAAGTCTTTCCACCGACATTTTCAGCGTATTCACATGCATCTATTGTGCTGTCCATTATATTGGAATACCCTCCCAGAACACCATATTTATTGAATTCATTCTTTAGCTTCTCAAATTCTGAATTAATGTCTGAGCAGGAGATTATAATAACTTTTGCAGATAATTTTATTGTTACTGTATTTGCATTTAAGGACCGAACTTCGTAAATCCACGAATACTTCTCGCCGGGAATTGCTTCCCCTCTTGGTTCTAATGTAAATTCGATGGATACACTTTCTCCAGGTGGAATTCCCACTAATGTTGATGGATTTACAGACATCCAATCGTTACCTGAAATTTTTACAATCCTAATGTTTTCGGCACTTTTATATCCTAAATATTCTCTCAAACTAATTGTTTTTGAGTATTGTTTAAGGATTTCAACCTCTCCAAAATCGATTTTATCTTGTGAAACAATAAGTTTTACACCGTATCTTATATCAACGTTGATTTTGACGATTTCATCACCGGCACTTCCAGCGTTTATATGTATTTCCCCATAATACGATCCTTCAGGTAGGGTGGATGGAGCGGAAATATCTACTTCGATTAGTCCTTCCGAATAGCCACTCACACTATCGGGTTTAGATATGCTTACACTTAAATCACCAAAACCGCTTTTTGTTACGGACACTATATCCATAGAGTAGTAACCTAAATTCTCGACCCAAATCTTAACACTCTTACTAAATGTTGGATTTTCACTCTTTGGTCTGTCGAAATAGATTGTTACGTGTTTAGAAGTATCTCTAACCTTTAACTTTGCGGGTAATTTTATTTCTGCATATATTTTAATTGTGATTGTTGCAGTGTCATATTTAAGATTGAACTCCCAAGAACATTTCCCTTCTTCGCCATACAAATCCTCCCAACCGGGCTTGTTGCTGGAGATTTTGAAATAAATAGTTTTTGAACTTCCCGCTTCTACGATAATCGAGCTTGGGTAGCTGATCCAATCATATCCTTTTACTTTCGATATACTAACTGTTACATCTTTGTATCCTAAGATTTCACTAATTTTCAGTGAGATCTCTTTACTTTCGGAAAGATCTACTGCGCCAAAATCAAGAGTTGATTTATCTACTTCAATCTCAGCTTTGTGCTCCACATTTATAACTAACTGCACGGTATGTATTTCTTCGTCGCTTACTGTTAAATCCACATAATACTTCCCCTCGCTTAGGCTACTACTTACTTCGACATCTACGTATATAGTTTTGGACTCGTATGGTGAAAGCTTTCCAGATTTAGGATAAACAGAAACTGTTATGCCGCTGGGATTGCTCCAAATTATTTCGTAATCTAAAGTTTTGTTTTTGTTGTTATTAATTGTAAAACTGGTAGAACCAGTATAATACGGGGTAGTTGATTTCGGTTTGTTAAATACAAAACTTAGAGTTACACTATTCGGGACATCTAATGCATGGACTTTTGGAATGCTTGCGAGTATTATAAATATTACAGCTATTCCAATAACTCTTTTCCAAGATTTGTATCCTCTACATCTTCCATCCATACTCTTAACCTCCTTAAAATGACAAACATAACTGAAAAGATTAGTATACCATATACACTAATGTAAATCACAAAATGTTTTAAGAATTCTTTTTGTTTTAGTTCTATTTCATTTTTCAGCTGATATACTGTATCTGGGACTACTCCATGTTTCTCATATAGAATGAATGCATCATTTATTAGCTCTACAGAATTTTTTAGTAGTATATATCCGCTTATGGGATCAGATTGTGCTGCCTCCATGTAGTACTTTCTTGCTTTGAAATATAATTGTTCCGCATTCTCTATATCATTTTTATAAATTGATTTAAGCATTTTTAAATTAAAATCAATTCTCGCATAACTTTTTAAGTTATTACTCTTTTGGTAACATATTCTACTCAAATTCAATAGTTCTATTTTCTCTGGAGTTGTGAGTGTTTTATTACCTGCATAACTTTCAAAAAATTTAGCTTCTGTTTCGTATAAACGTTTTAAAGAGTATTCAAGAACATTCGCCAGTAGCCTATTTTCATCATTTTCCTGAATAAAGTTTATGTTGTTTTCTATTCTTTTTGAGATATCTAACACTTTTTTATGATTGGTTATACTATCTGTTCCTATTAACACATTAATATCTTGAAAATCATCTGAAATGGATATCAATTTATTCGCTATAGCACATTGTGTGCTCGATAATGTATTCGATTCGATTTTAGAAATGTCTAAACGAAAAAGATTCAGAGATTCTTCTAGTTCTCTAAAAGGCAAGTCTTCTATTTCATTTAGTTCTGCTGAAATCCTTTCTACGACGTCCCTTTTATCACACTTAGCGGAAATTGGATGAACCAATACTATAAAAAGAAGAAATATCGTGAACACAGCATTTTTAACCATGTTAGATGTTAGCGTATGTTATTAAAAATTTTTACGATTTATCTTGCAATACTTAATAAAACACGCTACGTAAGATTAAATAGCCACATAGTAAACAAATTTTTTGATGGATATTGCCGTTCTGTTCAGCGGCGAATTCGGTAGAAGATTTGTGATAAACTTCGCATATCCAAAGCTCT
>CBEWZU010000044.1:0-18077 GCA_965561205.1 uncultured Archaeoglobaceae archaeon
CCAAGCTCCGAGAACATGTCCAAATCCTCTTTCAATCTTAGAAATTAGATAATGGATGCTGGAAAATTTAAGCCTTTAGAAACAATTATTGCAGAACAATTTAAAACATAACATAAATTTGAAAAGGACGAAGAATTTATCTGCAAAGTAGCTAAAACACCCAAAGAAATACGTGCATTGATAGAGGCTGGCTTTGAATACGTCTTAGAACGAAACGGGCTTGCTTATTTCCGGAAAAGGAAGTGAGCGGTCGAGGGTTGCGCTGTGGAGCCGGGGGTTAGCGTCAAACACACGTTCAAAACCACGAAAATAGCTGCTAATATTCGCTTATTGCCAAAGTATGAATAGGACGTATATTTTTCTCAAGTGCTTTCGCCCTTTCAATTTGATAGATCTTCCAGTTATTAACAATGGATGCAACATTGGGATTTCGCTCTATGTTATACGACGTATATCCAGCTAGACACAGTTGAAATGTCTGGCTTAAGGCCGTTACACATTCACAGAAGAAGCTCAAACGATTTACATCTAAACGATCGAAAGCTTCATCCAGGATCATAGGTAACTTAAATGTTTCAGCCAATGAAAGCATTATCCCCAAACTTATAGCCACCCTTTGAGAACCTGAAGGATGAGTAATTGGTTTATTGTTAATAGTAGAGGTAAATTGTCCATTACCAACATGCTCGAAGTTGAATGATTTATCTTCAGGAAATATTCTGTTATATGTTTCTCTGACACTTTCCTCAATTTTTTCAGCTAGTTCTTCAACTACTATTTCAATATTGGTTTTTCGATAGATTCGGGACAGAATTTCTTCCGCCAAAAGTAGTACCCCTGTCATAATCTTTATCGTTTTAATCCTGTCTTCCATCGATTTTATTTGAGTAGCATTTGAAAGTATCCATTTGTTTATCTTTGCGTATTCTTCTTGGAGTTTAGAAGCTTCTTTTACTCTCTCTTGTATGTCATTTTTAATTTTATTTATAATCCCTACCAGATCAACTTTCTGCTTGACTTTCAGTTTTTCAAGTACGTCTGGATAATCTTTCAAATGTCGACTCAGATCGACGTAAAGCAGTTCTTGTGCCTTATCGTAACTCTTTGTAATGGTCTTAAATGATGTTTCTATAACCTCTTCATCTGACAAATTAATTTCTTCAGGCTTTAACTTGAACATTTGGCAGAGATGAAAATAGGATCTCTCTACGTTTCTGGTTAATCTTTTTAATTCTTTTTGAATTTTCTCACGAGATTTTTTCACGATTTCCATTTCATCGATAATGCTATCCCGCGTCCTCTTGGCTTTCTTCAGCAATTTCTTAGCTGATGATAAGTTTTCCTTCGTTTTTCTTAGAATTTTCAAGGTTTTGCCAATTTCAGATTTAAGCTTTGAAATTTCTTTTTGGAACTTTTCTTTCTTTATTTTTTTCGGTCTGTGGATAAGCGGTGTAGGCTCGATTCCTCTTAAATACTCCATTTTTTTGAGCGCTATATCCAAGGAGATACTTACTACTGCCTTATTATTTTGCCTGAAAATCAATGCAGGGTCTCCCTTAGGTTCTAAGGGCGTTTTGATGGCTTTTAGCAATTTTTTATATGAATTTATTAAGTTATTAATTTCAGATGTTTTCGGAAGTATCTTAAATCGTTTACATGTTTCAATTACGGATTTAAGCAAAGATTTTCCCTCGGAAAGTATTGAGAAAATCGATTTTACTCTATTTGGATTAGAAAGAGCATTAAATTCAAATTTTTCATATTCAGGAAGTTTAAAAGAGATAAGAGCTTGTAAGTTTGCTTCTGAGGGCAGTTGCTTGAAAGTAATACTCCACTCACTCAAGGTTTTCTCTATTTCTTCGAGCTTTTTTTCCTTCTTAAGAAGCTCTTTCAATTCATCTTTTCTAACGATGGAAGCTCTAAGGCTATTAATAGCTTTTGTCCACATTTCATACTTTTCAGATGAAAGCAGACCTAAAATTTCTCTCATTTCACTTACTTCTGTTGGAATAGATTCTAATTTCTTAGCTATAAATGTCTGAAGATTTTGTAGATTTTTTGCTATTTCACCAGTTACGAAAATTTCTTGAGTTTTTATTTCAGGAATATTCTTAGAAACCTCTTCAAATTGTTTTTTCAATTCTTTAATTTTGTTTTCGAGTTCATCCTTTTCTAAAATAATAATCCCATGCAACTTTTCAAGATTATCCATATATTTCTTTACATTGGTATGAATGTTCGTTATTCTTTTAGCTATTATCTCCGGAACTCTGACAACGCTCCCATTAATTGCTTCGGAAAAATTCCGCACATTAGAGGGTGAAATCAAAATATCCAATACTTCTGGGAAAACTCCCAACTCTAACAGCTTTTCTTTTAGCGCTCTTGAAGAAGTTATTCCCAAGTCTTTCCAATTCAGTCTCTCAAGAGCCCCAACTCTGCTAAGATCATCAACGGGTAATTGTCTAAACTCGCTTTCAAATAACCGTTGGCTTTGGCGCACATTTTTCCTTCCTCTAGAGAAAAAGTAGTAAAGTTTGTAAAGCTTTGCATTCTGTTCGAAGTATATTTCAATCGTTCCAGATGAATTATCTTCAAGGAGAATTTCGTCTTTCTTCAACCTCTTTTCTTCACTATAACCTTTTTTTCCTCTTGTTTTTGGAATTAAACAGTATCTTAGCATGTTAATTATGTTAGATTTCCCTGCTATGTTTTCGCCATAAATTAGAAGGGGTTTGTTTTCTACAAAATTGAGAAGACCGTTTAGTCCAAGAATATTCTCAAATCTTGCTAAAATCAATCTCATTACTCTTTCACCTTTTTTATTAAATCTTTTAAGTTATCTTCAAATGTCTCAGGTTTATCGATGCCCGGAATTTTCGAAAGAATTTCCCCGAATAAGTTTTCTAATCTCGTTGTTGTCCTTGAAGGTGGTTTTTCGAGGAGTTCTGTTTCATGTAATCCGTCAAGGATTTTCTTAACCACTTCAGGAGTAATCTTAAAACCTACCTTCTCTGATAAATCACCAGTTATTTGTATGATTTCTTTCTTAACATATGCAAGCAACTCCTCAACATTGAGGGTAGGCGGAGAAATAATTTTTCCAGATGGTGTTATCATTTTGGGGATAGTGTTATTCCTTAGTCCCCCGATGTTTAGTTCAGAGTATTCTCTGAAAATTCTCTCTATGAATGATGTCACGAAACTTGCATACCCATGTATCTCCGGAAGAATTATTAGAGCATCTTTATCCTTTCTTTTCTTAATCTTCTCTAATACTTCTTTGAACCTATCAATCACGTTTTTAATTGAAAGATTTGTAACATCTATCGATATTTCAACTATTTTCTTTGATGGAGTAAACGGGCAAAATTCTAGTTCCCCTTTCTCGGCATCCAATAACACATAGCCGAATGGTGACATTTGAGTCAATAATTTTGGTCTGTCTTGCTTAGTTTTCCACTCGTATTTTTCCATCCAGTACTTGCCTAATACAACGCGAGAGGGCAACAATGCTGGAAGTGATATAACATTCTTTAGACCATATGCCTTAGGATTCCACATATGCATGTGGCCATTAACGACCCAAGTGAAAACCTTGCTAATCTTGTTTATGATTTCTCTTGGCAATGAGTTATTGAATGGAGCAAAAGTTTCATGAGTTAAAATAATTCTTATTTTACCTATCTTCCTTGAAGATTGTATTGAGGAAGCTACTTTCTCAAGAATTTGAGAAACAATACGTGGCTCATATAGTTCACCACTAAAATGCGTATCCATGAAGTATATGGAAGTGCCGTTAAAATCAACCCAATCATTTTTGACGTAATGAAAATTGTCAACTGTTTGTTCTAGCCCTATTAAAACTTCTTCTTTTTCGTGATTTCCTCTAATCGCATATATAGGTGTTTTTATTTTCTTCAAAATTCGTCGGACTCTTATCATTAATCCTTCTCCTTCATAGTGGCGGAGATAAGCCGTAGCAGTTTTCTTATAGTCAAACATATCTCCAGCCATCAAAAGAAGGTCGGGTCGCTTTTGCTTTATCTCAGTTAGTGCTCTTTCAAAGTCGGAGAGAGAATCGTAATTCTCCATAAAAGTCTGAAAAAGATGAGCGTCTGAAACGAACGCAATTTTCATAGCTTACCATCATTTGATTAGTCTCTGAAAATATTTTAAAATTTTCAGTTGATATTACGGATGTATTTTGCCCTCTTCCCCTTTTAATCCATATGCTCATCTTAAGCAGAATACCTTAGAAGCGAAATGTAAACATCCTTAGATTAAAACATTACAACCACACTGAAAGCGAAAAGGCACGGGCTTAAGGATGCAGTACTTCAATACCACATTCGTTAATGCCAACCAACATAGTTTTTAATCCTTCAGCTTCCAGTTTCTCAGCCAACTCTTTCCATAAGGTTTTCCACTCTCTTATTGAATATCGACGGGCGTCTTCCCAAGGTAACTTTTCTTTTTTAACAGTCATTGGAAATACATTTAGAATGATTAGAAATTTAATCTTGGCATTTCTTTCTTTCGCCAAATGAGTCAGTTTATGATAAGGTGTAACCCATGGGTTTTTCAAAGATTGAGACGGAAGGCATCCATGAATCTCGTCAAGAGTGTAAACTTCTCCTAAACCTTCAAACTTTGAATTTCTAAAGAACGCTACATCTACGCTGAATTGTCTTTGCTTCCTCAACTTTCTTTTCTTTCTTTTTGCATTTTCTTCGAATCTAGGATCGATTTTCGATTTATCGATTTGCTTTTTGAACTGTACCTTATATTCTGGAATTGGAATATATCCACAATCTATTCCTGCTTTGATTAATACGTATTGTAAAATGCTATGTAAACTGTTCCTCGAAGCTGAATTGTAGCTTTTGATAAAATCTGGCTTGATAAAACCTTTTCCGCAAAGATTTTCGTAAATGAACCTGAATTTTTGAATTATGCAGTTTAATTCTGGAGGCTGGACCATGTATTTTATGTATTTTATTCAAAATTTAATTCTTGCTCCCTTGTTAAATAATGCGGCGTTAAAACTTCTTATTATGCGTTATATCGGTTAGTATGGAATTCAAGTTCTAATCTTTTAAGCGCGCGCAAGATCATCAGGAACTCCATATTAAAGTTTCCGAGGATGACGTCCTAGTAAGAGAGAGGTCGAGATGTTCAGAATCCTAAAGAGTTCATGTCAGAACCATTAAAATTCCGTTAAATTAGACGTGGAAAGGTTTCTACCATGGGATTTTATACCTTCTCCATCTTCCGAAACCACTAGCTTCAACCAATCCCAGCTTAACCAGTTTCTCCATGTTTTTCCTGTAAGCTCTCCTTCCCAGAGGATTTTCTACCCTATGACAGTATTCTCTATATAATTCCCCAGAATCCATTTCCTTTGCTACTTGCAGTATCTCAAAAATAATTCTTTGGTTTTTGTTAAGCCTAGATGTTACGAGATTAAATCTCATTTTCCTCGTTTCCTTTATAGCTTCTCTGATTTCCTCTATCGTGATTTTCATTAGTCCCTTACTCTCGGCTTTCTTCGCGGATCTCCTTATAATTTCCAAAGCTATTCTTGCATCTCCTTCAGCAGCAATGCTTGCAACTTTAATTAGCTCATCCTTTATCGAATTCGGTCTCATGGAGAACTTTATCCTATCTTTCAATATCTCAAATAATTCCTCCCATGTATATTTCGGGAATTCTATCTCAGTTAGGGCTAGGCTGCTTTTAATTCGTGTAGGCAAATCCACCAAAGCGTAAAAACGAGTTGACGCGAGAACTAATCCACAATTATTCCTTGCCAATATATAGAGAACATCGAAGTCCTTTAGCTGGTCCACTTCATCTAAAAAGACAATTATTCTTTTCTTTTCTAAAAGCTTTTCCAATTTTTTGACGAGTTCTCCCGTTGGTTCTCTTCCATGGACAGGAACCTGAAAACTCAACAAGATTTCCTTCAAAACTTCGTGAGTAGTCTTGTACTTCCAGCAGTTTACGTAGACTGAGATACGCTTAAAGTTGCTTTCAAGTACCCACCTACCAGTGGTGGTTTTACCTGTTCCACTTTCACCAACAAGGAAAACGTTTTGGATGGATTTATTCTTCAGAGCAGGTTTGAGACACCTTGCCAGTTCCTGGACTTGGCCTTCTCTAAAGAGCAGTCTAGTTGGAATGAAAACTTCAGTTAGAGGCAACTCGTTAAAAATTATCGTTTCATCGTTATTTTTCACGCTTATTTTTTAAAGGAACAAATTTTTATCGCTTACGTTCCGCTAAGAGTTCCGTTATCAGTTAAAGGGCCAGAATATTAAAGTTATCCTTTTTTCATGGACAACGTCGTTCATTATTTAGTACTAAAGGAGGCCAATACCCCTATCCATGGGTGGTATTCCCAGGCACTATGCTCTGCCTTGAAGCATAGTTGGTATACAATAGCTGTAATGAGTGACAACATTTTGAGAGAAAAGCTTAAAAATGTTGTTTTTATACAAAAATACGTCAATTAAAATGATCTTTAATTTCACCAAAGATAACTTAAGTATTCAATTTGGCGAAAAAAATATTTAAATATATGTTTCGATAATTATATCTACGTTAACTTGAGTGAAATCACCAAAAAAAGGTGCACAAAATGATTAAGGAAAAGGACTTTGAAGCACTATTTGAAGAGATTCAGAAAATGCGTCAACTACTCGAAATATTAGCCAGAGATGCTCTGAAAAGAGAGCTAGAACAGTATGCCACTACTGTCCAAAGGAGGAGAGTATGGGCACTATGTAATGGTCTTTTGAGCACAGAGGAAATAGCCAAGAGAGTGGGCGTCACTCCAAGAGCTGTCCAGATTTTTTTGGAAGAACTTAGGAAAGCAGATCTCGTTACATTCGTAAAAAGGGGTCGCCCCAGACGGCGTTTCGATTTCGTTCCATCAGAGTGGAAAATTAAGATGGAGTGATTTAAATGGGGGAAGAACTAGCTGTCTTAAAAGAAATTTCCCAGAAATTAGATAAACTTATTGCTTTGTGGAAGGTAAGCAACAGAGAAATCATTAGGAAGGTATCAGAGGATATATCCAGAGATAAGATAGCAGCGAAAATTTTGGAGATAACAAGAGAAGAACCTCAGACTTATTCCAATATAACGCGAAAAGTATCGGATGAACTCGGGGTGGCAGAGATTACTGTAAAGCTAAAAATTTCAAAGTTGAAAGGACTTGGTTTATTAGTGGCACGAAGAGAAGGGAGAGTAGTTTATTATGAAAACCCTGGGTTTTTAGAATAGGTGGCTTATATGGGCGGAAAGTGCAAAGATGAAGACGAGAAGTACGCTCAAACAATTTGTACTTCTATAGAGGATTACATCTTCAAAAATCACATGTTATGCTCAATTGATGAGATAGCCGCAGAAACAGGTATTTCAAAGACCAAATGCCGTAAAATCATGAAGAAGTTGGTTTCTGAAGGAAAAATTTCACTAGCTTATAAACGAAAGGGAAGACCGGATATATTCATCCCTACTTATATGTTTAATGAAGTCCTAAGAACTCAGCATAAGCCACCTTGGATGAAGAATTACTTTCTTAAAAGGAAAAAGAACTTAGTAAAGAAGCTCGAAAGTTTACGTCAAGAGATATACAAATACGAGATAATAGAAAGATTACTCTACGGCACAGGTAATCCATTGTCAGAAGCTGTTGCCTATGTTCTTGACTACTTAGAGTTCAAGGATGTGGAGGTTCCAGCAAATAAAGATACGTATGATGTTTCTTTTGTTTTTGAAGGTAAGAAGTACATTTTAGAAATAGAGGGAACCGCCAAACAGGGGAATAAAAATAAGGTAAATCAACTAGATGGTTGGATTAAAGCAGAAATGGACAAAGGTCTAGACCCAGAAAGATTAGTTGGAATTCTAGTTGTAAACCATTATAGAGATAAAAATCCTAAGCAAAGAGGAGAACCCTTAACTGATCAAGCGAAAAAATTTCTTAGATATCATAAATTTAGATTCTTCACCACATATTTTCTCTATAATATATTAAAACAAGTTATTGAAGGAAAACTTCCCAAAGAAAAAGCGCGCCGACTTGTCGTCAAAGGTGAAGAATATGATTGAAAATAGAGATACAAATCGAGAAATTTTGGAAGTCTTAAAGGAAATTTTAAAATGGACAAAGTTTCAAGCTTGGTCTAAAGTTAAAGAGGTGCTACTGGCTGAATTACAGGACGAAAAAAGCATACTAATATATCATTTGAGCGACGGGAAATCAAGTAGAGAAATTGCAAAGAAAGTAGGCACAACCCATCCTACAGTACTCAATCATTGGAAAAGATGGTCTAGGATACCGCTTGTTGAACCAATAATAGTAAGAGGAAAGATTAGATACAGAAAAATGTTTGAACTAGAGGATTTTGGAATAGAAATACCCAATATACCGAAAAAGGAGGTCAAGAGTGATGTCAAATAAAGAGGATCCAATTTTGGCCGAGTTAAAGAAAATCTCGAAACTGGTCACATTTGCCCATGGGGATGCAATAGAAAGAGAGCTTGCCAAGATTGCAAACACTGAGAAGAGAAAGGTTATGTGGGTCTTAATGGACGGAACTCGTATGACGAAGGACATAGCCGATTTCGTTGGTATGACGGAGCAAGGTGTTAATAAATTTCTGAGAGAGCTCAGTTTAGCTGAATTTGCTAAGAATCCAAAAGGGAAACCACCGAGAAGATTAATAGATTATGTACCTCCATCCTGGATAAGCCTCCTTGAGAAGTATCTTAAAAAGGAAAAAGGTGAGAAAAATGAGTAAGGAAATGTCAATAAAGGATGTTGTAAGTAGATTAGATGTACTTATTGCTTTGATGAAACTTGTATATAGTGAACCAATAAAGCGAGTCAGAGAACAAATTACCTCGGATCCCGTATTTAGAGTAATCTTAGAGTTAGCGGATGGAACCAGGGAATATACTGTGTTAGCAGAGGAAGTCGCCAGAAGAACTGGTAAACACATCAGAACTGTGAAAGCGAAGATTTCAAGACTGTTGGAAATAGGGGTAATAAGAGCCGAACGGCAAGGAAAAAGAGTCTATTATATTAACACAGGGATTTTAGACTAAAATGTTTACTCGTTAAACATTTAAATCTTTTTAATCAATTAAATTTTGGAATTTAGGGAAAATTTACACAATAAACGGGATTCGTGGTTGTCTCTTTTGTCCCGGTGGGGGCATAAGGGCACAACCACGAGTCCCTAACATATATGGGATGAGGGGACAAAGTGGTTATGTGACGAAAAATTCCGATATTTATGGTTATGGGAAAATTTTGGAAAGAACTTACTTCAGGATAGAGAGTTCAACTATAAATCAAGAGAACAAGCAACTTATCCTGAGGTTCTTGGAGGAATGCCTTGCAAATGGCCTGAGCAAGGCTAGGATAATAAAATATGGAGCGACTTTGCTTCAACTCGCTAGAATTGCTGGAAAACCCTTCGAAAGCTTGAAGAAGGAGGATATTTTGAGAATTGTTAAAGAAGTCGAGCTAAGAAATTATTCCGAATGGACCAAACGAGATTACAAAATAATCCTGAAAAAGTTCTACAGGTGGCTGAGGGGAAGCGAGGGATATCCAGAAGAAGTTAGATGGATTAGGCCTAGAATAAAAAGCAAAACGGTTCTGCCGGAAGAGATCTTAACAACCGAAGAAGTTAAGCTTATGGCTGAAAAGGCCGAAAACCTAAGAGATAAGGCTTTCATTTTGGTCTTATACGAATCCGGTTGTAGAATAGGCGAAATACTATCGCTTAAGCTTAAACATGTGCAGAATGATGGAAATGGGATGTTTTTAATAGTTAACGGGAAAACTGGGTCTAGAAGGGTAAGAATTCTGACTTCAGCTTCAATCCTAGCTTGTTGGATGGAAAATCACCCCTTAAAAGAAAATCCAGATGCACCGCTCTGGGTAACTCTTGGAACCAATCATAGATATACTCCACTAAAACACGCAACCGTTCGGACGATTTTGAAGAAAGCAGCGTTGAAAGCTGGAATAAGAAAGAGAATTTATCCCCATCTTTTCAGACATTCCAGAGCTACTCACCTAGCTAAGCACTTGACCGAGGCTCAACTAAAGCAATTCATGGGATGGGTTCAAGGTTCGAGAATGGCATCAACCTACGTTCATCTCTCCGGGAGAGATTTGGACGAAGCCCTGCTGAGGATAAATGGAGTAAAATACAATGGAAGTGACAAGCGGTCCAATTTCAGCGTCATTTCTTGCCCCAAGTGCGGCCAAAGTAATTCGCCTATATCTAAGTTCTGTTTGAAATGCGGTTCTTCTCTCGGAACCGAAACCAAAAATGGAGAAATAGAGGCCAAAATCTTAGAGCTTTTCTCTTTGGCTGTTCGCAACCCAGATCTAGTGGATAAGCTTGTAAACATTATCAGAGAAGCTGAAAAAAATAAAGTTTTAGAAACTAGACTTCCTCAACCCTCAAAAGCTTAAATCTGAAGTTCTTTTGCCTTAGTTCTTGGATAAGTATTTTAAAAGAAGGATAGGAATCTAAGGTAAAAATGGCGTAAACCTTTGACTCATAAAGCCACACTTTGTAGCCTGGTGAGGCCATTTTAACGATAAGTTCCACTACGCTTTCCAAAAGCGCTTTTTCAAATTGGATTTTGCACAGAATTCTGCCTTGAAACAAGCCTATCTCCCTCAACTACCTCATAAAACCTTCCCTTCTTGTCCCCATAAGCTACAACAAGTCCTTTAGAGCATAAGTCCCTCATGTAATTCCTAAAAGTTCTAATATGCTTGGGCCATCTTGCTCTTTGGGCGTAGAAGGAGTATAACCTTCCACTCGGAAGCCTTTTCCATTCCTTTAAAATTTCAAGCAAAATCTTCTCATCAAACTTTAGCTTAGCTGGGCAATCTGTATTAAGTTCGGGAATATCTTGTTCTTCGATGGATCTCCTCTCCCTTATCTCAGCGTTTGAGGCAGCCATTCTAAGTAAGTTGAGAGCCATCGAAGCATTTCCCTTCGCCATCTCAGCCACTTTCTTGAGAATAGAATCGTTATAGGTCCACTTAGCCAGCGCTTTTTCGGCTCTGTCTTTTAGTATCCCGACGATTTCCTCGTTTTTGTATTTAGAAATTCTCATTATGCTTGGAATGTTAGCTCTAATATTATCACTCAGTAGATGAAAGTTCTCTTCGCTGTTTGATACGAGCACAAGACAGACTCCGAGACTCATCAACTTGGCGATTAAGCTTTTGTCTTTCAGTTCTTCGAAGTTATCGAGACAGACTACGAACTTCTTGTTCCGCAACTCTTTGATAAGTCGTTTTATCAACTCGTAGTTACTCCTGTAGAGTACAAATTCGCTTCTCGGAACTATTTCTTTTAACACACTGTAAGAAGTTTGATAGATCGAACAGTCGATGTAGCGAGCATAAGCACTATGTGACGAATTGAAAAAGTTAACAGCAAACTTGACTAGAGTCGATTTTCCGCTTCCAGGAGGACCACAGATAAAGGTTGGAATGAAGTTTTGCAGGTTTGAAAGCAATTTTTGTTTTTCCTTTTCCCTATATAGAAGTCTTTCCGGATTATACCTTAACGTCAATGGCTCCGGGTTGACTATAATTCTCTGTTTCATGACTAGAATTTCTAGGCTTTATTGAAAATAGGTTATGAGTGTGTGTCGATTCCCTTAGTTCCGTTATTCTCGAGACTTTTCGGAATAATTTTCGTTAGTTAGATTAATTCTCTTTCCTTAAAGGAATGTTTTTCATGAGGGGTTACTGTCCAAAGTGCAAGGAGTATAGAAGCGACGATGGAACTGATGCTTGGGGCATAGTATGGAGAGATGGATTGGCAATTTGTAAGAGGTGCGGATCAGTAGTAAACATGTGGATGAATGAAAAGAAAGGCGAACGCAAGTAATTGAAGCTCTTTTAGATTCTCACACTCGAAAGCTCCCGGTTTTCGAGGATGAAGGGATCAAGATGATTTTTCCATTTGTAGGGATGCAGTCAAGTGAGGATTATTATAAGTGGTATAAATGGGCGTATAGGCAAAGGTATGGGCAGGAAGAGGGAAAAAGAAGTCTAAATGCGCAAACGTTTAAGCAGACGAGATCATTTCCGGGTTTTTCCGAATTTAAGGATCCATTTAAAACATATTGGAGTGAAGAACATAAAGTCGGGATTCTGGAGAGAAAAGGAAAGTTTATTGGGGTAGCCTGCTTGGCAGCTAAAGAAGTCGTCGATAAGGAAAGTTTCGTGAAGAAGTTTGGGCTAAGTTTTAAAGGCGATGTTCACTGGAAGGCTGCTCCAGTATTACTTGATCATTTAGCAAGGAGTCCTGTTTTTAAGGCTGTTTTCGTTAGCCTGGGAAAAGTTCCCTTCAAATTGCAACCCGATATTCCAGAAGATTTAGCAGGAAAGCTAAGATGGGCAGAGAGAAACTTTGAATTTCATAAAAGAAAAGCTGAGACCCTCAAGCTAGCAATAAAAACTCAGGAGAAAAGCCTAACGCCAGGAGGGCCTTTTCCTAGGTATTTACCGAAACAGATGAAAGAAGAACAAGATCATGCTAGAAAATTTCTCGACTCTGTAAAAAGCCTTGAATCCTTAATTCAAGAGCATCTTAGGCAGTATTTTTTGATAAAGGAAAATTTGATAGCCGTAGCTCTCTTCTTTTACATTTACACAAGTCCGCATGACAGCTTTTCGGAAGCCCTAAACGAGATTCTATCTAGGAGGAGATCGGCGAAGATAGAGGCGAATTTAACCTATTTTGTGAAATGTGTCGATGTTGCAGATCCCTTAATAGTTTTCCATCCAGAATTTTTTCCATTATGGGATGAGGCGATAAAATATTATGGAATAGCTTTAACTAGGGATACGGCAGGTTTTGATTGCGATAAGGACGTAGCATCCGTGTTTAGAAAGTTTTTCACTTCAGCTTTGGAACTGCCTAAAGAAGAGAGAATTGAAGAGAAAATTCATGTTCCAAGCGAGGAGGTTAGTGTTCCACATGCCCGAACAGCTTTCATAGGTTATGTAGTAGAGTCTGTAATAGAAAGGAAAGTGACGAGGAGGAAAGTGTATTTCCCCTTAGATATTCTGACTTCTCATGCTATTATCTTTGGAAAAACACGTATTGGCAAAAGTTTTTTAGCTCTGATCTTGATTCAGGAGGCTTTAGCTAATGGAATAAGGGTAGTAGTATTTGATCCTCATGGGACTATAGCGAAGAGAATCGGAGAAGATCCTTTGCTTGAAGTCAATTTTACAAGGGGAAGATCGGATATTACAGGACATCTTAAGAAGATTTACGATGAGGTCTCAGTTTGGCCGGAAACTAATAAGCTAAAACTTTTGGTGGTTCTAGATGAAACAAGATTGTTGAAAGCTAAGAACTTAGCTTATTGTATTAACGAGTTAGGCAAAAGGGGGGTAGGGTTTCTGCTTATTACTCAATATTCGACGAGTATTCCGTCGGAAGTTAGAAATGTGGGAACGTATTTCATTATGGGAGCGATGAGTGAAAGAGAAATTCAAAGGTTTAAAGAAGTTACCTTGCATGCGTCAAGTAGGTTGATAAGTAGATTGCCTAAAGCTATGAGCTTCGTCTATAGCCCATTCTGGCATCCAGAACCCTTTTTCGTTAGACACAAAAAGATCGTTCAGCCATGACCCTGTGTCTACACCACCAGTACCATATTTTATTTGAAAGTCATGTTTTCAGTTGTATGAAATTCAGGAATTCTATGCTCTTCCTCTTTCTTATGAAATGGGAATGGAAAAATGAAGTAACGAGTCTCTAAAAATATTGTTCAGTTAAGTCGCTAAAAGTTGTATTTTTAGTAACGTTTTTGAAGGAAAACCAAACTATGGCTATTGTTTCCTGCGCTTTTGCCTATATAGAATTAAAATTAAAGCTGAACATATCATAATGACAATAGCTATAAAATAAAGATGTAAAGGTGTAGGTGAATAGGGGCTCACGTCTATTTTGCCTTCTTTTGTTAACTTAAGCACATAATGCTGGATTTCTCCACGATTTATTGAGGATGTTATGTTGGCGAAGTGTGAGACGCCTTCGGCAGAATGATATGATAGTTCAAGCAGATACGAGCCTGGATTAACAGCTGATATCACTACTCTATAATCTCCTTTTAATGGATTCCGAATCACCACAATTTGGGGATAAGAATCGATACCGCTATAACTGGCGTTAGGCACCTCGTTTAGTTCATTCCCTTCATTAGCATCAAAGCCAACTTTCCTACCATCGGGGTCAATTAACAAAATTCTAACCTCGCATGCCGCTTTAGCTTCGATAAAGCTATTAGTTATTGCTATATTAATTGAATCATGGCTCGCTTTTTCCAAATCAGCAAGATTTGTGAATTCCGTATATAGAGAATGCCCTTTAGTCCCAATAGCTGCTACAATACTATACCAATTCTGAGCAGTGGCTAGTGCATGAGTAAACTCTGTTGCGGTGATAAGTAATTTAATAATCTGTTGCACTTGAGCCAATTTGTCTGAAATTGTCAACGATTTAAACATGTTAATTTTAACCGATTCCTCCTTCGCGGGTCTAATGGGCAAAGAGAGGTATATTTGTTCCAAAGCATTTGGGGCGTCGACAACTAACACGTAATATGCATAGGTTGAGTCCTCATCTATAAATGCTGCATGAACTAGAGAAACATCAGCCCACTCGGTCAGATTTTGATCACCCACTAATACGTTGCCATCCATTAAAAATTGAAGAAAATCGACTGTGTCTGTACCCCATCTATCATGAACCCTTCTTCCACTAGGCGTGCCTACCGCAGAACCATATTTGGCCCAAAGCAGTCCCCTTATATGGTCCCATAATTTGTTCTTAACAATTAGCCTGCAAGGCGTTTCCAGATCAGGCGGTACATTAGATTTTACTAAATTAAGGCTCCACGGACCATTTTCTTTGACATTGCTCAGCGATAGCCATTTTTTCTTGTTGTAATCGTAGATTTCAAAGCTTTTGGGGATGGAGATTATGATTGTTCTCGTGCTACCAAAACTAGGAGTTACCTTATACAGAGAAAGGTAAAGGATGTATTTAGAATTGATAAGTAGAGTAATTTCAGGCTTATCGCCTCCAATTTCAGCAGGTTTAACTTCGATATCTCCCACTCCTCCCCAATACTGTTCTCCCAAACTATCCCACACTTTGAAATGGTACTTTGTAATGCTAATACTCGCCCACTCCGTTGAACTTAATTTAAACCTAGCTATTGAATCAATAAGAAGTTCTGCAAGGCTTGGCTCATGGGGTTTTCTAAACTCGAATCTCCATGTTTCCGATCGGTAAGAATTAGCTGTAGCATACCATGTATGCCAACCCACAACTGGTTTTTCATAGATGCAAACGGCTATACCCTTATCGTCAGATAAAGAATCACCGACTTTCTCTCCATCTATGTAGAATTCTACACTTACTCCTTGAACTGGCTCTCCATTTTTCGTAACTTTGACCATGAGATGGGGATTCCACACCTTCTCTACATTTCCATCTTTATAAGTGAAATTAAAGATAGTAATGCCGTCTAGAGGCCCTATTAATGAAATTTCGGTGGATGTGCCAATGATTTCAAGAATAACATTCACAGAATGCATCTTTCCATCGCCAGAGGCTGAAATAGCCAAAACATAAGTTTGAGGCGAAACTGCTGGGGTAGTAGAAACTATAACAGTAGACGTCGTTGAGCCATCAGTCGGCGGAGTAACCGTTTCAGGATTGAATGATATGGATACATCGTCAGTATTTGGCGTTATTGACCCTGTTAAAACAATTGAAGAGCTAAACCCGTTCATTGAAGTTAGCATGACGGTGTAGCTGGCGGATTCTCCCGGACTTATTGTAACTTTTCTAGGAGATATCGAAATACTAAAATCTGGTTCTGTTGTTCGTGGGACGAAAATAGCTATCACTGTTCTATTACTATTATCATCGTTTACTTTCACCGTTATCGAGTTGTCTTCGCCTATATTTACTCCGTCAAGCAGCCAATAACTGAACTGATAGCTTTCATAGGTTAAGGGAGCTGTCAGCGTTACAGTAAACGGTGAATTTTTAGGCCCAATGGTGAAGTTTGTAGTACTACTGCCAACATGATCTCCGGAGTAAGAGATTGGTAAACCAGTGATTGGGCTACTTTCAACATAAAGAGTGTACTTTTTTGGTAAGTGCGGCTGCCAAGGCTCCACTAGTGGATACCTGTCTTTATTATTTTCATCTATTATGTAGGGTGTATCGCCTATTCCATCACTTCCAGTTTCGTTCTGAAATGGACCACTATAAAAATCAGTTCCTGTATAATCACTCCAGTAGTTTCCTCCAGAAGGATACCCGTCATCCCAAATGTTTATAGAATTAAAACCATGAATTTTTCCTGTATCATTAATGAAGTTGTTATGATAAACTCTATTGTTTGACGAACAGTATAAATATACGCCATAACGTCCGTTTGATGTTATAGTATTTCCGCTGATGTTATTGTTTGAGGAGTACCAAACATAAACACCATCAAGAAAATTGCTTGCTATGATGTTTCCGCTAATTCTGTTGCCTGAAGAGAAGCCAAGATGTATCCCACCAAGATTATTTGCTGTTATGTTATTTCCAGAAATCGTGCAGTTCCACGCCGCCCATAACTCAACAGCTACGCATGTATTGGATAAGTTGAGATTTTCTACACGTATACCTGTACAGTTGATTAATACCACTTGACCAGCCTCTTCAACTACATAGCTAGACACTTTTTCAAGATAAACAAGAGGCTTTCCGTTTACCAGATTACTAACCACAATATTCCCGTAAGAATAAGCAGCAAACAAGCCGTCATTAAGAAATATGTTACCGCTAATACTGTTGTTCGAAGAGCAGCAGAGGTATATACCTTGCTCCCAGTTATGTGCTATGATGTTTCCGTTAATTCTGTTGCCTGAAGAATGAAGGAGGTATATTCCCCAACGGAAATTCGTAATTTTGATATTTGTGACCGTTACGTTCCTTCTATTTGATAAGTCCACTCCTTTAAAGCGGTAGGCCGTTTTACGCACACATGTACCTTGAATTGTGTAGCCTTTCCCGTCTATTATTATATTATCTCTTTCTACAACTATTCCATTTTCATTACTCATGATGTCATCAGTCAAAATGTATGTTATGTTGTCATACGTTATTACTGGTGCGTCTGCTGGGTCTATGCTTCCATCAACCCGAATATAAATAGTTCCTGTCCAAGCTCCCTCAGCTGGTTGAATGTAAAATGCAGATGTTAGCATGTTGGTTAACAGTAAGACGAAAACTATTCCAGAAACAACCGTTCGGTACAATGTAAACCAAATGAAGGATATACCCTGAATTTGATTTATAAGTATTATTACTACCAAGGTTAAACAACATATTGCACGTCATCTAGAACATAAAAATAGGGGTGGAGCCTTATCCCTTAAACGACAAAGGGTTGTTTAACAACTCCAAAGAATCGGACTACAATTTCGACTGTCATGATCGGGTTATTCACAGCGGCTGGTTCCACGATGGGTAGTTATCTCTGGAAATTTTATGTGCCTATCATTCCTTTCAGACCAACCGCGATATCAGAAATAACATCAGCGGTAATTTACTAAGGGTCAGAACTAATTAGCGTCTTTTAAACCTCACATAAGAACCATAAAGTCCATGTGGCCAAATCTCGTATCAAGTATTGGATTTTTCGGCATTTTATTTATAAGTGAAGTTTATTCTTCTGGTTATTCAGTAGTGTTTTAGTGATGTTATGCCAGTTGATATGGAGTTGGCCATCGAATCTTTGAAAAAGTTTGACAAGGAGCTATATGAAATGTACATGAAGATAAAGGAAGTTGCTGACTATGTCGAAAATAATCCTTATACCTTCGAGAAACTGAGGCTTTACTTGCTTTCGCTTAGTGCGATTAACGACCTTGAGAAAATAGGGATAATTGAGGTCGTAAACGACTATAAAAGAAGAACTGTTTACATAAAAAG
>CBEWZU010000045.1:0-17936 GCA_965561205.1 uncultured Archaeoglobaceae archaeon
GGTTGCTCTTCTTTCTGCACGGTGGGAGTAGCCTTTGGTGTTGTGGATGTAGCTCTTGGTGTTTCAGTTGGCTTTGGTGTTTTAGTTGGGGATTCGTATCCTTCTTTTGGGACGGCGATCAGACTTGTGGAAACCTCGTGAATTCTAACAAGAACGGGAAATGCCTTTTCACCGTAGTTTTCGTAAAGCCACTCGTTATACACCCTTCGAATGACCTCCCTAAACTTATCGAATGCTGAATAGGATTTGACATCATCCTTCACAAAGACCACGCCTTTACTCACAGTTATGTCAGGATTTTCGGACACAACAAAACCATCTACTGGGACGTTTGATGTGTATATCCCTCCAAAATTAACGCCATGATAGATTAGCTTAACCGTGAAGGGTATCAGAACTATCAAACTTACGAGAAATATTATCGGAACATACTTAGATCGCCTTTTCAGTTCGATCCTTGAGATTTCGAGCATTGAAAATATATATTCCGTAAATTAAATTTTTGTTGTGCTGTCGGTTAGGGAACTTGTAAAGGTTTACGGGGATTTCGTTGCTTTAAAGGGAATAAGCTTCGACGTTAGAAGAGGAGAAATCCTCGGTCTGATTGGAGAGAACGGTGCGGGTAAAAGCACGACGATCAAAATTCTTGTTGGATTGATAACGCCAACATCTGGAAGCGTCTATTACGATGGTGAGAATTTTCTTTCCAACAGGGAGAAACTGAAGAAGAAAATAGGTTACGTTCCCGAAACCGACTCCCTTTACGATTACATGACAGCCGAGGAGTATTTGAGGTTCTTTGCGTCGCTATATAACGTAAAGGTCAATTCGGAGATATTAGACGAGCTAAAAATTCCCCGAAAGGTAATAGGTGAAATGTCTAAGGGAATGAGAAGAAAGCTGACAATTGCCCGTTCTCTGATACACGATCCGAGCTATCTCATTTACGATGAACCGTTCAGCGGCTTAGATCCCATGACTTCCCTTGCGATAGCGGATTTTCTTAAAGGGTTAAGAGACAAGGCTATCCTCTTATCGGCACACAATCTTTACTACATCGAATATGTATGCGACAGGGTTGTTATTATGAAAGGTGGAGAAATCATCCACGAGTGCGGTATTGAGGAAATAAGAGGACTTAAGACGTATATCATTAAAACAAAGAACGGTGTGATAAAAACAAACGATATAGACGAACTTGTCGAGATTTTGAGAAACGAAGAAGTCATAAATGTGGATGTTGACGTGAAAAAGCTTGAAGATTTGTATTTCGAATTAATGAGGAGGTAGCGCAAAAGTTATATTCAAAAATGCCTCCCATCTTATAAGGGGTCGTGGCGTAGCCAGGAAGCGCGGCGGGCTCCAGCGGTGTGATGACTGATGGGTCTGCTGAGCGGTGATGACCCGCTGGAGTGCTGACCCGGGGAGACCCGCCAGTCGTGGGTTCAAATCCCACCGGCCCCATTTTTTATCACCAAGGAACATCCTTCAGTTTCAATAGATATGCTACGAAGTTAGTTAATCTGTGAAGAATTGGAGTTATCAGGAACGCTAAAATGATTATTTCTATCCTGAACAGCTCTTTAAACACTTCATGGAGATATGCAAACAGAAATGAGAAGATCAAGAAATCTACTTGATCAAGAATGGGTGCTTTCCCACCTCTCTCAATTCCGATCCTCCTCTTTATAAAAGAACCGAAAATATCTCCCATTAATGAACCGAAAGAAAACAAAAAGAAAAACGTTAGAACATCCTCAAGTGGAAATTTTGAATATAGGTTAATTCCCACAAGCTTCTCCACGTTGTATTGAATGTATCCCGTTAGGACACCACCGAAAATTCCATAAAGTAACCCTCTAAAGGTTTTTCCATCTCCAAGAATCCTTCTACCGTCTATGAATTTTTTTCCGAGATCTATGGGAGTTCCTCCACCAAAAATAACCGCAAAATTATTGGGGGTGTAAGCAGGAAGCATGAGCCAGATGGTCTCGATCAGAATGTTCAGCATAGACGAAAAAGACGAAATTTTGATATATCTTTTTCGATGACTTACTTAGGAGGTGATATCTTGGCGGAAATAAATTTCAAAACTCCATCACTTTGTCCCGAATGTCTTAAGGTTATAACGGCTCATGTTTTTGAAGAAAACGGAAAGGTTTTAATCAAAAAAATTTGCGATGAACATGGAGAATTCGTTGATGTATATTGGGGAGACGCCGAGATGTTTAAGAAAGCCAAAAGATTCGCTCACGACGGTCGTGGAATTGAAACCCCGATAATTAAGGAGGCTAAATGCCCCTTTACATGCGGGCTCTGTAAAGCCCACAAAAGTCACACGGCTCTGCTTAATATTGTCTTAACAAATAGGTGCGACATAATCTGCTGGTATTGTTTCTTCTTTGCAAAAAGAGCCGGTTACGTTTACGAGCCAACGATAGAACAGATCAGGATGATGGTAAGGACTGCAAAAAACATGAAACCCGTGGGAACTAATGCCGTTCAGCTCACGGGTGGCGAGCCAACTCTGAGGGACGATTTGATCGAAATAATAAAAGCCATAAAGGAGGAGGGGATAGATCACATTCAGCTAAACACTAACGGAATAAGACTCGCAAGGGATCCAGATCTCGCTTTAAAAGTCAGGGAAGCTGGTGTCAACACGGTTTATTTATCCTTTGACGGTGTTGACGAGGAAACAAATCCCAAGAACCACTACGAGATTCCAAAAGTCCTTGAAAATTGTAGAAAAGCTGAACTCGGTATCGTCTTGGTTCCTACAATCATCCGAGGTGTTAACGATCATCAGCTGGGGGACATAATAAGATTCGGTTTCAAAAATCTCGACATAATCAGGGGGGTGAATTTCCAGCCCGTCAGCATAACCGGAAGGGTTCCAAGAAAGGAGAGAGAAAAAATAAGAATTACCATCCCAGATGCTATAAAGAAAATAGAAGAACAAACCGATGGAGAAATTTCAAGGGACGATTTCTATCCGGTGCCAAGTGTTTATCCAATCTCCCACTTCGTGGAGGCTTTAACGGGAGAACCCAAATACGAACTGACGACACACCACGCATGCGGAATGGCTACCTACGTCTTTGAAGTTAACGGAAGGATGGTTCCGATCACGAGGTTTGTCGATGTGGAGGGATTTTTCGAATACTTAGAGGAGAAAGCGGAGGATATCAGAAACAGTAGAATAAAAACTATCAGAGCTCTGAAGAGCATAATAGACCTAAGGAAATTTATCGATTCCAAAAAAGCTCCATTTGATCTAAGCAAAATCCTATTTGATGTTCTCGTTAAACACGATTACTCGACCCTTGGACAGTTCCACATGAGATCGCTTTTCATCGGAATGATGCACTTCATGGATCTCTATAACTACGACATCGCAAGGGTCATGAGGTGTCAGATCCACTACGGAACTCCAGACGGCAGAATAATCCCGTTCTGTGCGTTTAACGTCCTTTCCGATATCTACAGGGACAAAATCCAAGCCGAATACGGGATTCCGATAGAGGAATGGGAGAAGAGGACTGGCAAAAAACTTAAAGACGATATCGTGAGGGTGGTAAAGAAGAAATGAGGGCGTTCTTTATTGGAAGGTTTCAGCCGTATCATTTGGGACATCATGAGATAATCAGAGAGATGTTCACGGAAGTTGACGAAATCGTGATAGGTATCGGAAGCGCCCAAGAGAGCCACACCCTTGAGAATCCATTCACTGCGGGAGAAAGGGTGATGATGGTTGACAGGGCGATTGACGAACTCAAGCAAGAGATCGACGATAAAAAAGTGTTCATAATTCCTCTCGAAGATCTTCACAGAAATAGCCTTTGGGTTAGCCACGTCGTATCGATGACACCTCGTTTCGACATTGTTTACAGCAACAATCCCTTGGTTATAAGACTGTTCAAAGAAGCGGGATTCAAAATAAAAAAGACCAAGCTTTTCAGCCGTTCATACTATCAGGGGACCGAGATCAGGAGAAGGATGATCTGCGGAGAGAAATGGGAGCATTTAGTTCCGAAGGCAGTCGTAGAGGTAATAAATGAGATAGACGGTGTTAAAAGGATAAGGGAGATAGCGAATTCGGATGCTGGAGAAAATAATTATAGAGTGGGATCCACCTTTCGTTCTTGAGGTGGAAGACGGCACCGTAAAAAGGGGATATTTCGGTAACGGAGAGGATGAGATTATCCTTACAGATTTTTCAGAGAGATTAAGAAGGGAGCTGAGGAAATACTTCAGAGGAGTTCCAACCGACTTTGGGTGGGTTAACGTGGAATATCCCTCGAAAAGCTCTGAAAGAATTCTGAAAGAAGTTCGGAAAATTCCATTTGGCGAAACCGTAACGTATGGGGATTTGGCGAAGAGGCTGAGAACTTCCCCGAGGGCTGTAGGCGTCGCCCTAAGGATGAACAGGGTTCCCGTTATAATCCCATGCCATCGGGTCGTGGCGAAAGGGGGATTAGGCGGATACAGCTACGGTGTTGAAATCAAGAGGAAACTTCTCAGTCTTGAGAGTCTTTGTTGCTGTACATTTAAGTGTGAGTAAATCTCATTGCACTAAACTTCAAACTTAGTTATAAATGGAATGTCAAAAGTCATTGGACCTATATCGACGTATATTTTCCCTTCAACTGTCCAAATATCCTTCTCTCCTGTTAACCAGCTTTTGATTTTATTTTTTATTATGTGTATAGCTCCTATCCAGCCTACTGATACGTCGTTTTGGATTGTAATTGTAGTTCCTGAAGGTACTGTATAGGATCTCGGAATCTCACCTTGAGCCAGTAAATTCCCATTTTTGTCGTATACATTGTATGTTATTCTATCAATTACAGCTGGTATAATATTTGGGTTGTGTACTCTGAAGTAGATAGATCCCTCTAATCCGCCCATATCGATACTTTTAACACTAAATGATGCTACCTCTATTTCCAAAGGCTTAATAGTGCCACCGCCTTCACCACTTATTTACTGTAAATAGAATTGGTAATCTTGGTAAGATAATTGCAAATACAAAAAATAATATTACACCGACTATAACCACTTTCTTTAGTTTACTACCTGTTTTTTGAACTGTAGCAGGACTCACACGTGCGGCGACATCTTTTGTGGTCTCTTCACCTCTTAAACTAATTCCACTGTCATACTGGACAAGTATTTCATAGCCCTTTTTTGTCAGCTTAAGCTTTCCACCTATTAGTTTGCTGTGATATTTAACGTATCCTTTCTTTATTAGAGCTTTTATAGCTTCTATAACTTCTTCTTCATCTACACTCAATTCTTTAGCTAATTTTTTGTGATCAAATCCGAGAGAAATTCCTTTAAGTATTATCAACTCAAACTTTGACAAGTCATTACTACTCATACCTACCTCGAAAAAGTAAAGTATCAAGATAAATTATAAATTTTTTGCTTTGTTAAGAGTGTGTTCAGCATCCTTAACTGCAATAATTAATAATATCTATTGAACCCTAAATCTTATAACCTGCTTGTTTATAACATTTGGAGATTCTTTATCTCTTTCCCATACCATACTTCCCTTACTTAACTCCATTACTTTCAACAGAGCAATCCTTGACGATCTTTGCGACAAAAAATCCCGAACACCTGTGTCTGTGGGGATAGAATCTTCTCGCCTTTTTTAATTCTCTGTTCAGCTTTATCTCCCCGATCTTGGTCAGAGCCGGATCTCCGTAAGGGATTTCCTCTAAATGGATTCTATGTCTTTTCAGTAGCGCATCTATCACGATTTCGTTTTCCTCTGGAGTTAGGGTGCATGTAGAGTAAACCAAAGCACCACCCTCCTTCAGACTCCTTATCGCTGAATCTAAGAGTTTCCTTTGAAGGGAAGAGCAAAATGCTATATCCTTCACGCCTCTGCTTTTCTTTCTCGTTGGATCTTTGTGGATTATGCCCTCTCCCGTGCAAGGTGCGTCAAGTAGGATTTTATCTGCCTTTATTCCCGTTCTGTAAAAACCAGTGGCGTCCATCCTTAGAACGCCTATGTTGACAGCACCCATTCTGTGGATGTTGTCTATCAGAGGCTTTAATCTTTCTTCATTGGCTTCTATTGCTATTATACTTCCCCTGTTTCTCATTAGCTGTGCGAGCATCGTTGTTTTACCGCCAGGGGACGCCGCAAAATCGATAACGGTATCCTTTTCAGAGGGATTCAATACGAGGGGAGGAACGCAAGAGCTTTTATCCATGACGTAGTAGTAACCCATCAGAAATTCGGGAGTTGCTCCTATGCTGTATGGAGCTTCTACGACCTCGTAGCAGAACGGCACCTCCGTTTTGGATAGATCGAATCCCCTTTTTCTTAGCTTATCCAAAAGTCTGTTCTCGCTTATCTTTAGGGTGTTTACTCTTATGTATTTGGGGACGTTTTCCATTGCTTCGACGAGCTTTAGGGTCTCCTCTTCTCCGAAGAAGTTGATCCACCTTCTGATAATGAACTCATCGTATCCGTATTTTTTTGCTAATTCCCTTGACAGATTTGAGGATGGGAAATCGAGTATCATTTAAGTATGACTGCCAATAGATAGAGAATGACTACAGCAGCTAAGAGCAGGAGAATTGCGATCATAGCTATTTTTTCTATCCTTCTTTTCTCCTCAAATCCTATGTATTCTACAATGATTTTGCGGCTACACAGCGGATCCCTGCAAAGGATTTCTATCTCCCTCCTTCCCTTTGTATCGGAAACGAATTCAAATTCGAAGAATCCGTCTTCTCTTGTGTATCTGCTATCGTGTAGTTCCCCGTCGACTATCATGTCGAGTTTTGCTCTGAAGGGAAACCACATCTTTTTTCTTTCATCGTAGGACTTTAAGTAACCTCTGACATAGATTTTTTCTCCGATAACGGGTTTGGCGTTACTGACGTGTAGGGATATCTTCGCCTTCATCTGTCGAAGAATGGATTCTTGCTGAGAAGTGCTATAGGTATCCCCATCACGACATCCGACTTTGCTATTCCAAGCTCCTTTGCTGCCGTTCCTATCCTATACATAACCCTCGTGTCCGCTCCAATTATCGCCGCAAGCTTTGCCGCCGAACCAATCGCTATCCCCAAATCAAGCAGTTTGAAAACGCAGTTCGGGCCTACGAAGTCCTTGCCTTTCCTTCTTCCAGCGCTTTCAAACTCTTTACAGTCTTTAAATCCGCAAGCTCCGCAATTCAATCCGAGAGGCTTCTTTCCGTAAATTCCGAGCAGAAGTATGGCATCCGCTTTTTTCACGCTCTCTCCATCTCTTGAGAATCCCTTGCCCCTTTCCTTAGCCATCTCTATCATCTTGTCAGCAACTCTTTCTTTTTCCTCTCCTTGGAGGATAATGATTTCGAGGTCGTCCTCTCCCTTAGATTTTGGAGCTGTCTCGGCGGTTATCGCCATTAATTTTGCGGATAAAACGGCAAGTTCTCCTCTTAAATCTTCGTTAAGCATGTTACCACCTCCCAAACATAAAAGCGAAAAGACCTATCGTCATGGCAATCATCGTCCTCTTTCTTAACACCCTTATATCGTCTTTTTCAATGCCCTTTAAAAGCCTTTTCGATTCAGATAAAAGTATCAAATCGGTGATGGCTATGGGAACTGCGTATTTCACATCCCTGTATTCGGGTATCACCATAACAAAAAGGCTTGCTATAATCGAGATGATGTAGAGGGCGGCCGCTATCTTCGCCGCAAAATCCTTTCCGTAAACCCTTGCGAGGGTCTTCACATCCCTAAGGGCGTCCCCCTCCACGTCCTCTATCCCTTTCATTATCTCCCTTCCAAGACCCGACAAAAACGCTATCAGGGATAGCACAACGATTTCGGGATTTATGTTTCCCGCGATAAAACCACCGAAGATGAAGGGTGCCGACATCGAAAAGGCGATATACATGTTACCCAAAAGTCCGAACTCCTTAAGCTTTACATCGTAAAGGTATCCGAGGAGCGTTATGGCCAAAGCTAAGATTAGGGCTTCGGTGGATATTAAAAAAGCAAAGATGAATCCCGGAATTGAGAGAAAAGCGGCAATGAAAAGGGCTTCTCTCTTGCTTATTTCTCCTCTGACGAGCGGTCTGTCAAGCCTTCTATTCGCCAAATCGACTTCGTAATCGTAATAATCGTTTAGAGCGAACGCCGAGGCCTGAAGGAATAGGGCTGTAAAAAACCCGAAAACTGATAGATGAAAATCAAAATAACCCAAGGAAATGAAAACCCCCGCCACAACTCCCAATCCATAAATAATCCCGTGTTCGAGTCGAGTTAACTCCCAAATCGCTTTAATTTTCATGGAACTGTGGACAGATAGGCTTCAATCCCCTTCTCGTATATCACGTTTCCCACAACGATCGTGTCCGCATACTTCAACATCGTCTCAGCTTTTTCTCTGCTGTCGATTCCCCCGCCGTAAAAGAGTCTCGCCTTTTTAAGAACGCTCTTCACTTCCCTTACAACCTCGACATCCCCGAACATTCCGCTGTATTCGATATAGATTATCGGTAATTTGAGCATGTCTTCTCCGACCACCGCATAGCACGCCGCCATTTTCTTATCAATATCACATATCGCTCTCGTAACCTTTCCCACCGCCGATTTCGGATTTAAGACGATGTATCCTTCGAATAAAACCCTCTCATTGATCAGGTCTCGAAAAGCCTCAAGATTCCCGTAATTCATTGCAACCCACTTAGCGTGCTTCCCCGTTATCCACTCCCCTTCACCCGAATTCAGCACAACGGGCACGAATATGTAATCCGCCTCGTATATCACGTTCGAAGGATCGGACGGTTCGAGGATCGTCAAAATGCTGTAATCTTTTATCTCCTTAAAAAGATTCCTTGCCTTTTCATAAGTCACGTTTTGGGTTCCCGATATCATGATGGCATCGGTTCCACTATCCACAACGGCTTTTATGATTTCTTCAGTATTCTCCCTGCCGGGATCGAGTTTTGTGATGTGTCTGATCTTATCCAGCATCTTTTCTTATGCGGGATGATAGAAATAAAAAGGTTATCTCTTATTCCTTGGAATGCACAGAATCTCCCTTATCTCCATCTCGAAGAAATTGTTCATGTGTGCTGGTCTCACTATAACCGCCGTGTCGGCACCTCTGCTTCTTCCTCCGATGGCGATTACCTCTTCTATCGGGATCGCTCCGCTGTCAGCCGCCATGATCGTTATCTCGACGCAGACCTTTAATCCGTGACCGAAAAGGCTTCTTAAGGCTTCCGCTATTGCCTCAACCCTGCTCGCTCCACCGAGTTTTCTACTTATGCTCCTCTCCACACCGCTGAGAGCATGCGTTTGTCTGACTATGCGGACACCGTTTTCCCTTAAGAATGTCTCGGTCTCCTCATCCATCGAGTTTTTACCCTCTTCGTAAAACCCCGTGTGATATGTGACGCAGACTATCTTTAAATCCCTTCCCTTTGCTATCTCAAGCAGTTTTTTTGCTGTTTCACCCGTTGATGATGCCACAACAATATAACGGATGTTTTTCTCCTCCGCCTTTTTCACGACAATTTCCAAAACCTTTTCGGTGTTCTGCTTTCCGGGTTTTTCGAAGTAATATATATCCTCCCTCATGTTACCACCCAAATTAGAAGGAGTGTGATGATGACTGCAAGTATCAGGGCGATTAACGCAAAACGGGGATCACCTATGATGATCGGAATGGGGCCGATTAAGATTACGCCGCCCCCTTTTACCTTCTTTTCAACCTTGTATTCTTCTTTATATTCGTATCTGTTACCATCACTACGCTCCAACAATCCAAGGATTACGAGGGCAATCCCCAAGAGGATTAGGATTATCGCGACGGTTTCAAGCATCTTACCACCTTAGTGTTACCAGAATCATCAGAAAAAGAAAGACCAATAACAGGAGAGCAACAAATGCCATTGGAGGTGATGAGGCTATTACGATCGGAATGGGGCCGATTAGGATCACGCCACCAAATTCAACGTTTTCTTGGAATAGGGATAACAAAACCATCCCAAGAAAAATCAGAATAAAGCCTAAAAAAAATTTTGTAGGATTCATATTACGGCTTAACTATCTCATCACTTGGATAGGTGAATTCCGACCCAAATGACGCATGCATTATGAATTTGAAGTCCTTTATGTTCGGCTTTCCTTCCTTAAACGCATCGCCGTACGTGACGTTGACTATTTCTCCTACGAAGAAGATGTGATCCCCCGTTTCGACCTCCTTCACGACTTTGCATTCCAAGTTTGCGGCACACTCTTTTATAGAGGGGGCTTTAACCTTCTCCGATGGGATGAATGTCACGCTCATCTTTTCGGCTTTGTTCTCTTTCGAGCCGCTAACCGTCCCTGCGATCCAGACATCTTTGAGAAGCTCCATTGTGGGGACAGCCACGACAAAATCCTTCTGCTCCTCGATCAGCTTTCTCGTATATCTCGTTTTCCCTATCGATACTCCAAGAAGCGGAGGGTTGATGCTTAGGGGAACAACCCAGTCTGCGGTCATAGGGTTCGGTTTGTTGGTATCTCCAGCAACAATCAGATAAGTCCTCAAGGGATACAGATAGCTGAGCATGTTTTCAATTAAATCTCTTTGAATTTATCTCTTGCGGCAAATTTAAATATTACCTGATAAATCTACGGTCATGATCAAAGTTGCAGTATTGGGAGCTACGGGCATGGTCGGTCAGAAATTCATCCAGCTACTTGAGAATCATCCTTGGTTCGAGATAACAGCTTTAATGGCGAGCGAGAGAAGGATAGGAAAGCCCTACGGAAAGGAAGTTGACTGGATAGTATCCGAAAACATCCCTGAAAACGTGAGAGACATGGAGATGCTCCCAATGGATCCGAAATACGTGGATGCGGATATCGTCTTTTCAGCTCTTCCATCCGACGTTGCGAGGGAGGTTGAACCGAAATTCGCAGAGGCGGGTTTTGTTGTAGCGAGCAACGCGTCAGCGTTCAGAATGGAGGAGGACGTCCCCCTCATCATTCCCGAGGTCAATTCGGATCATCTCCGATTGATAGAGGTTCAAAAGAAGAGAAGGGGTTGGGACGGCTTCATCGTGACGAACCCGAACTGCACGACGATTGTATTGGTTCTGACTTTAAAGCCTTTAATGGATCTTGGGTTGAAAGAGATTAAGGTTGCGACAATGCAAGCGCTAAGCGGTGCTGGATATCCCGGTGTCCCCTCATTAGCGATAACCGACAACATCATCCCGTTCATAAAGGGTGAAGAAGAAAAGGTTGAGACGGAGCCTTTAAAGCTCCTTGGAAGGTTAGAAGGAGATAAAATCAAATTTGCGGACATCAGGATCTCCGCCTCGTGCCACAGAGTCCCCGTTATTGATGGGCATACGGAAGCCGTTTTCGCCAAGTTCGGTAGGGAAGTGGAGATTAATGAGGTTATCGAAGCCTTCAATTCTCTGAAACCGATTGAAGGGTTGCCGACGTCTCCCGAGAAGGTTATAATCGTTAGGGATGAAGAGAACAGACCTCAGCCGAGACTTGACAGAGACGCCGGTAATGGAATGAGCGTCGTTGTCGGAAGAATAAGGAAAGACGGTGAGGATGGGATCAAATACATCGCTATCGGTCACAACACAGTAAGGGGAGCGGCTGGAGCGAGCATCCTGAACGCCGAATTAATGGTCAAAGAAAAGTTAATATAGTGAAAGGTTTCAGGTTTCGAAAAAAGGGGGTAGATAGAAATGGCAGAAAATGCCGTGTTTGTAGGAAACAAGCCTGTAATGAACTATGTTTTGGCGGTGCTAACGCAGTTCAACAACGGAATAAACGAAGTAGCCATAAAGGCGAGAGGTAGAGCTATAAGCAGAGCCGTCGATGTGGCAGAGATCGTTAGAAAGAGATTCCTACCGGATGTTGATGTAAAGGATATTAAAATCTCGACTGAAAAGGTTGAAAGCGAGCAGGGGGAGGCAAACGTCTCTGCGATAGAGATTATTCTCGCAAAGAAAGAGTAAAAACCCTTTCTTTTATTTTGTATTATTTTAATGGGAAAGCTTTAAAAAATGGATAACTAAAACTGTCTTATCGTGTGAATTATCCTGTGAAGTGTTGTTATAAAACTCAACACCACAACGATCCAAAGGGTTTCACTATAATATCCAAGAAGCAAACCTATCATAATTATGGCGATTCTTGTATCCCTCCCCGCAATTCCGACCTTGCATACGGCACCTTCGGCTTCAGCCATTGCACGGGTCATGCTGACGCTGAAAGAAAATACAAGAGCTAAAAACCCTGCAAGCCAGAGTTTTTCGGGATTTAGGGCAACTATACCCATGATTATCGCGGCATCTACGAATCTGTCGAAAACCCTATCGATGTAGGCACCGTATCTCGTCACTCTGTTTGTGAGTCTTGCGAGATCTCCGTCAACGCAGTCGAAGATCTGGGAGATGAAGAGAACAAAAACACCCCAGTAGATTTTGCCCACTGCAATCAAATAGCCCGAAAGAATTCCGATTATAAAGGCAAAATAAGTTATGGAATTGGGATTTACATTATATCTTGCGAGAAATTTTGCAATCGGTCTTGAAAACCTCCGATAGACGAGATTCGTTATCACATATTCGAATTCGATTTTACCACCTCCTCTGATCGCTTTTTGGCAAATCTTATATATGTTCCGATATAACTCGCTTCATGAAGGCAGTGATATTAGCGGCTGGCATAGGCTCTCGACTCAAACCGATAACCAAAAGAATCCCAAAAGCTCTTATAAATCTTGGAGGAAAACCGCTAATCGCCCATTCAATCGAAACTCTTATCGATCACGGGATCCATGATATTATAATCGTTACGGGATACAAATCTTACAAGATACGCAGATTTGTAACAGAAAACTATCCGGAGATCAGCGTGAAGTTCGTTCATAACAGGAGATACGATGAGACGAATAACATATACAGCTTACATCTCGCAATCAGAGGATTAAAAGACCCCTATTATATCCTGAATTCGGATATAGTTTATCATCCAGATATATTCAGGCGATTACACAAATGCGAAAAGGAGAATCTAACGATATCCGTTGATTTAAGAGAGGATTTAGGTGAAGAAGAAATGAAGGTCGTAATTAGGGGTGACAGAGTTGTCAAGATCAGCAAGAAAATTGATCCAATGATCGCCCATGGGGAATACATCGGGATTACAAAGGTAACGGAAAACTCAATAGGGGAACTGAAGAACGCAATTAGCGAGACCATATCAATTTACGGAAAAGGTGTTTTTTACGAACACGCATTCCAAAAACTGATAGATAACGGTGGAATAATCAACTATGCTCCTACCAGCGGACTCCCTTGGACTGAAATAGATGATATGGATGATCTGATTTATGCTAAAAAAGTTGTTTATCCTGAGATAATGTCTAAGTAGCTTCTCTCGATTTCCTTCAAAAATCTTGTCGGTTCCACTCCTTTAACGTATGCGAGGAGCGTCAACCCGCCAGCTCCGACACCTTCTTTAACGAAGCCTTCTCCATAAGCTCTAAGCCCATCGATGGAAGCCTTCTCAAGCAGGGGATCCGCCGCTATAACACTTACGGGAGATATTGAACGGATATCTGCCGTTTTGTCTTCGGCGATATACTTCGTTGTTGCGATATTGACTTTCTTGTCTAAACTCAAAATCAGATGTGCGGCAGCAGCCATCTGCGTTCCTCCCGCAAGTATTACGGGCTTTTTCGACCCGGTTGCAATGGATACCACACCCAAAAGGACTGGATCTCCCACTTCCGCAAGAATATTTAACGGCTCCCTGATCTTCAGCCTGCTTACGGCTTTTTTTATAACTTCCATCTTCAAATCTATCGGATTTTCGGGCATCGAGGATGAGACTTTCGCATCAACGCCCATAGCTTTCAAGACGGCTCCGGCAGTTGTAGTTCCCGCTGGAATGCTTTCGCCGATCATTATAACATCAAAGGATTTCGATATTTCTTTTCCCAATATCCTACCGTATTCAAAGGATTCCTTAACCTTTTCAATGTCCATTGCCCTTCTTTCGGCTATGTTTTCGCCCACTGGAGCATTTATCGTGAAATAGGGTATTTTTGGTTTAACGATCAGCCCGCTGTCTACGACGAAAAGAGGGATATCCAGCAATCTCAGAGCTGTATAGGTGATAACAGCGGGCGTAGGTTTTCCGTCTGGTGTCACAGGTGGAAATGGGATTGTCTTGCATTTTCCGTAGTAAAGGAGCTCCGCATCAGCCGGTGGAGTGAATTTTATTAGCTCTGGATTTTCTCCAGCGACGGTTATACCCGGTATCTCAGCCGTTTTTGTGTTACCTATGCAGAGGATGAAACAGACATCGCCTTCAAGCAAATTCGAAAAATCCTCGCCTTTTACAACCCTAAACATAGTACCAGTGAGTTTCAGTCACGTTAAATACCTTATTTTTGTATTACAATTGTCTTACGGGGAAATAATTAATTGCCCGTATATCAAAGTCGTTTCATGGATGTTATCAAGCTACTGACCGACCTGATCAAAATTGATACGAGGAATCCACCCGGATACACAACCGAAGCAGTTGAATATCTTGAAAGATTGTTTACATCCTTTAACACAAAGGTTGTAGGGAAAGAAGGTAAAGAAAATCTCATTGTTGAGGTATCGAAGGGAAAGCCGGAATTCCTGTTCACGTCTCACCTCGATACCGTTCCGTGTGATGAGGAAATGCTGAAGCCCGTTGTCAAGGATGGAAAAGTTTACGGAAGAGGTAGCTGTGACGCAAAGGGATGCGTTGCCTCCATCGTATCCGCTTTTTATCAATTTGAAGGTGATGTCGGTTTAAGGCTTGCATTCACATCTGACGAAGAGGTTGGCGGCAAATTAGGTCTCGGGGAAGTAATGAAACACATCAACCCAGATTACGTGATAATCGGGGAGCCCTTTGGCTCCGACAGAATTGGTGTGGCTCAGGCTCATGTCGTTGCCGCAAAAATAATAGTTTTCGGAGAGAGCGGACACACAGCAACAGCTGATATCAAAAAGGGCGCGATCTATCGGGCGTCAAAATTCATAATCGATACAATCAGAAAATTTTCGGAGATCGATGGGAGGCTTGATTACCTAAGGAAGCTCGAGGAATTGGGGTTTGAAACGGAATACAGAGGAAACGGGAATGCTGTGTTCAATCCATCTATAATCAAAGGTGGTATTAAGAGAAATGTAGTCCCGGATAAGTGCGAAATCGAGGCGGATATAAGAATCGCACCCTGGATCTCCCCCGAGAGTCTGCGGGATCTGTTCAGTTACGATTACATCGATGTAAAGATTACGGGATACCTCAGAGCCTTCGGATTTAACCTCGATATAGTTAATGAAAAGAGGGACTTGGAACTCCTGAACATGATCAAAAGAGCCATTGAAATGGAAGGAGGTAAGCCGAAAGCGGTTGTAAGTCTCGGAGTCGGAGACGCAAGACATGTTCGTTGCAGAGGGATTCCGGCTTTCTATCTCGGGCCGAAAGGTGAAAATCTTCACGGAAAGAACGAATTTGTTTACGTTAATGAGATTCTAAGGGTTTCAAAAATTTACAGAAATATCGTTTTCCAAGCCTGACTATCGGAAATCGACATGCTTATATAGGTATGGGATTTTAATTTAACTGTGCAAAGGCGTGATGTAAAATTTGTAGTCTTAATCGTAGCCGCAATATCATCTTTTTTAACACCATTTATGGGATCTGCAACCAATATAGCACTGCCACCTATTGGAAGGGAATTCAAAGCGGATGCAATAATTTTAGGATGGATTGCAACCTCCTATCTCTTAGCAGCTGGTATATTTTCGGTTCCTTTTGGTAGAATTGCCGATATCAAAGGTAGAAAGAAGGTGTTTGTTGCCGGCTTGCTCGTATATTCGATCGGATCTTTTTTGTCCGGTATCTCACCCTCAGCTGAACATCTGATCGTTTTCAGAGTTATCCAAGGAATCGGAGGAGCAATGATTTTTGCTACAGGTATCGCTCTAATCACTTCGGTTTTTCCGCCCGCTGAAAGGGGAAAAGCCATTGGGATTAACGTTGGCTCCGTCTACGTAGGATTGAGTGTAGGGCCAATCCTCGGCGGATTTTTAACGCAAAACTTTGGCTGGAGGAGTGTGTTCCTAATAAACGTTCCGTTAGGATTAATTGCCTTAGCTCTTGCCTTATGGAAGTTAAGGGGAGAGTGGGCGGAGGCGAAAGGCGAAAAATTCGATTTTTTGGGATCTGTTATCTACAGCCTAACCCTTTTGTTAATAATTTATGGGCTAACGGAGTCTTCGATCGTATTGATTGGCGGTTTAATCCTGCTCTTAGTCTTCATTTTTTATGAAAGCAGGGTAGGTCACCCCGTTCTTGAAGTGAGATTGTTTAAGAGGAATACAACCTTTTCACTCTCATGTTTGGCTGCCCTTCTTAACTACGCAGCAACATTTGCCGTCGGATTCATCCTCAGTCTATACCTCCAATACATAAAGGGATTCGATCCTCAACAAGCTGGGGCAGTTTTGATCGCACAGCCCGTGTTAATGGCGATCTTCGCTCCGATAGCGGGATGGCTTTCGGACAGGGTGGAGCCAAGGGTTGTTGCCTCAGCTGGGATGGCAGTAACAACTCTGTCTCTTCTGATATTCTCTTGGATAGATTCCTTAACTCCGTTAGAGATGATCGTTGCGAATCTAATGCTCTTAGGATTTGGATTGGGGCTCTTCAGTTCTCCGAACACGAATGCGATAATGAGCTCTGTTGAGAGAAAGTTTTTCGGAATAGCATCGGCAACCGTTGCAACAATGAGGTTGATCGGGCAGATCCTGAGCATGGCTCTTGTGATGTTTGTATTCTCCCTCATCATGGGAAGGGTCGAGATAACACCGGAATACTATCCCCTGCTGATTAAAAGTGCTAAAATAGCGTTCAGCATCTTCACGGTGCTGTGCTTTGTGGGAATTTTCGCATCACTCGGAAGAGGGAGGCTCAGGTCGTGATCCATTGACATTTTCCGTCAATGCATTTGCATGCAACACCTTTTACGTCGTAGCAATCAAGCCACTCGCACGTTGTGATAATAGGCTCTTCGAATTTTGATCTGCAAACTTGTCCCGAGCATCCGTCAACGACGCAGTCCTCGTCGCTCTCGCATCTACCGTAGGTTGACCATCCACAAAATCCCACCACGGGGGCTAAAATCGTGACGGAACCATCTTTGTCCACGAACTCCACTCTCGCTTCCTTCGGAACGTCGTAAATCTTCACTTTCCTCACGCACATGCATTTACAGAGCTCACCGTATTGTTTTTCAATGATTCTGTAAGTATTTTTCTCTTTTTCGACCGTAACGTTCACACCACAGCAGTTCACCCTCACGTAAGCTGTAAGCGTCCTTGTGCTTTCATTGTATTCTACCGTCTTTTCCGGTTTAAAAACGGCTGAACACTCACCCACCTTGTATTCCAGAATATTTCCGGGTTTGCGTTCCTCAGTAATGTAAGCTCCAATATGAAATAGCAAGATAACGATGAATGCCACAGCAATAATTCCGATTACATTACGCATCTTCACAGTCCGATTATGTCGAAAGATTTACAAAAAGCTAACGAAAACGTTCGGTTTTGTGGAACAAAATGGCAATCACAAGAACTCCAATGCAGATCAGCAGCACGCCGATTATGAGGGGGGTGTAGTCAACCGTCCTTTCAACTTTCATAGCAACGAATGCGGGTTTTGCCGTCATATACTCTCTTATCTCTACAATCCCGACAAGGATCGTAACCACAGAGGATGTCAGTGCTATGAGTTTCCACAATTCAGACCTCAGGAATCTGTAACCCCTATCGGTCAGTTCGTAGTAAACCCACTTGGGTAATGTCACAGTAATGTTTATATTTGATTAGGTGTATAATAGACAATGATCT
>CBEWZU010000046.1:0-17862 GCA_965561205.1 uncultured Archaeoglobaceae archaeon
AGTTTGTTTCCCTCCCAGAAGGGTCGATGAGCACGAGAAAGGGAAGGTTTATATCAGCCGACGAAGTGATATCAAAAACTTTCGAAGAAGCGAAGAAGATTATTGAAGACAGAGACTTCGACGAAAAAGAAAAGGAAAAAGTAGCCCGATCAGTCGCTGTGGGTGCCATAAGATTTGATTTCGTCAAAGTTTCACCGGAAAAGCCGATGATTTTCGATATGAAGAAAGCCCTCGATTTTGAGAGGCAGACAGCAAGCTACATCCAGTACACCCACGCAAGAGCATGTAGCATAATGAGAAAAGCTGTTGAAAGGGGTATGGGAGAAATGGAGTTCAGATCCGATCTTATGGATGACATTGAGAGAGATTTAATCCTCCAGCTTTCAAAGTTCTCTTTTGTCGTTGAAAAGGTTATCAGAACGCTCAAGCCAAATCTTTTTGCAGACTATTTAATGAAGATTGCAGATACTTTCAACGATTTCTACCATAGAAATCCGGTGCTTTCGGAAGACAGTGAGATGAGGATGCACCGATTGGCGATTGTGGATTCAACGAGAATTGTTTTGAGGAACGGTCTTGAGCTTCTTGGGATAGAAGCTTTGGAGAGGATGTGAACGGACTTGGCGAGATATATCAATCCTTCTTTGTTTTATTTAGTTAGTTTATTTAGTATCACTCTCAAGATGCTAAATTGAACATCTCTGGATAAACCCTTTCACTTTTCCTTTGTGTTTATCTCCATACCTTCACTTTCATCCTCAAGTTCCCTAAGCTTAACAGAAAGGTGATCTTCAATATTGTGACTCTTTGATGTTGTGTCATCTAATCCACTTACGATTATCACGAGATTGAACTTCCTGCTACCGATAGAACACTCGTACAGCCTCACTCTTTCAAGTTCACTTTTTAAACTATATCGAATATTCAAATCCCTCAGCACTCCTTCCACGTTTCCGTATAGATCATCTAACTTGTCATCTTCTTGATCTAAGACCTCTATTACTGTGTTAATTGTTCTCAATGTTGAGATGTATGTGGGAAGATACTTCAAAGCACCCTCGTTAACTCTGGTTAACTCTTCAAGTTGTTGTAGAGTTATTTTTCCACCTTCAATTTTCCATCCTCCATCGAGACGATAAGAATACTTGCAGATTCTTCGTTCATGCTGGCAATTGCTCTTGCAGCTTCCAAGCTGTGCGTTGTGACAACAACTTGAACATTCTTCTCATTCAGTTCCAAGAACCACTCTGCCAAACTCATCAGGAGTCTTGGGTTCAAATGTGCCTCTATGTCGCCATACAACAAAATTTTTGGTTTATAGGACTCGTATAGCATTTTGGCTGTGATATATACATGGGCTCCTGAACCAAGGTCTCCCAATCTGATCCTTGTACCATCCTTTAACAAACCGAAAATCGATAGTCTCCCTCCCAAATGAGGTTCGATAGTTATGTTCACGTAATCTTCCCATACAAACCTTGAGATGTCTTTAGCTACCTCAACAGGGATCCGAGTGTTGGCTATACGCGCCCAGTTATTACGGATATATTAATGGGCAAAGTCCATCAGTTCTGCTGAAGTCAAGAGTGAGTTCGGAGCGATTAGAATGTTTTTGTTATTATGATGAAAGGCATCTTCCAATTTCTTCTGCAAACCCAATGAACCAAAGAAATGAATCGGAGCATTTTTCATCCTTATACTACCTCGGCCGGGGAAAATATTTATCTTGTTTGTAGTAAGATATGCCAAATTACCGTAAGAGATCATTTTTAAGTAATCACCTATTGTTCCACTTGATTGTTGCCTCGTTAGAGATGTATCGGTGGAATAAAAAGGCGTAACCTTCACTGTCTAAGGTCTTGTGAAGTTCGTGAATCGCCGAAGCTGCTGAGGTTTGATGTGAACGGGTTAAATAAACCTCCCGCAAGGGATTTGGAGCTAAGAAAAGAGCTTCAAGAATCGTCGTTTTTCCTGAGTTGTTAGATCCAAGTATTATTGTCAGATCATCAAGTTCGATCTTTCCATCTTTCACTCCACGGAAATTCGTTAACTCCAACTTTTTTATCATGATAGGCCAATTACGATAATAACTACATATGTTTTTCAAGCAATGTTATGATACACGGCGGCGGAAAAGTCGAATTGGAATTCATAAAACGTGATCCGCATTGCGTTATCAAAGTCAAGGATTACGGCAAAGGAGTTCCGGATGAACTCAAGGATTTTTGGTAAGGGCTTCACGTAAAGGGATTTTGGCTGTATTGCGAAGAAACTCTTATAATTGGAGTGTCCTAAATTTCAGAAGTGCCATAAAAAAGGGCGGTTTAACAGCATTTACATCGGAGACTTTCAACCAAATACGGTGAGGTATATGTCTTATGAGGCTATTGCTCTGAGATATATCAAAAGGGAGATGGCGGAGGAGACTCTCTTAGCCCTTTAGATCGCAAAAATAAGGAGAGGAACTGAAGTCCTAACGGAAGCAGAGGTTTTTTAACAAGAGCAAAATACCGATTGATAGCTGTTGGTAACGCTAATGCAATTAGAAAGATTAATACTTTGCTTAATGAGTTTTTACAATGAGTGACATCTAAATGTCAATTATTTGATTAGGACAATAAAAAATGGATTCGTGAAGGACTACATCTGCGATTATGAACACTTTGACAATGTTTTACTAACCCTATCAATGACTCTATAGCAACACTCATTAGTTTGCTTAACTTCAATTACATCAACCTTATTTCATGCGTTCGTTAGTTCTGCAAATGCGTCATTTTGCTGTTGTGAATTTCCGCATAATGGCGTATCGAAAAATTGCTTTGTCAGATAATTTTCAAAAGTAAAGTAAAAATAAGTTGTCTACTTAATCACAGTTATGCCATCATGGAGTGAGCACAGGAAATATTGTATGGAACATGGGATAAACGAAAATATTTGCAACTTCGCAAACGAAATAGTCGATTATCCCGAAAAGACAATTCCGAAGTACTTAGAAGATCCAGTAATAAGAGAAGTCGTATCCCATAAATTAAGTATTCCGATTCCTATGTTGAATCAAATAATTCAGGAAACAATCCAAGTTAGTAAAAGAATGGAAGGCAACATTTGCAAAGATTGCAAGTATCATGATGCTTGTTACATCTCCCAAACGATTAGCCTTAACCTCCTATTTGAAATAAAGGAGAACTGTCTTCTCAATAAGCACTACCCGCTAGCAATAACCCACTTGCGAGTCCATACTTATTGGGAAAAATTAGACTTAGTTCAAACACAAGATGAACTTGCAATAATCCACTATAACTTGTTTAAAAACATAGTAAAAGAAATTGCTAGATACTTCTACGGAGATAAAGGTGTAAAAGCTGTAGAGCTGCACCTAGAACTTGACGAGGTTGACCACATAATAAACGAATTAAGGAGAAAAATACCTGCGTATTTGTCAAGAGGTGTTAAAGGAACTGGAGTCAACAAGAACAAATCGATTTTGCCCATTCCCAGTTTAATTAGAAAATATATTTCCAAAGATCAAGCCTACCTTGTCCAAGTGTTAAAACAAACTCAGAACTTTGAGGTGTTTTTGGATAACTTCATCCGATTGCTGGCTATGAGAGTTGAAAGTTTCTTTAGAGAGTACAATTCGGCTTACTTCGGTGTGCTGAAAGATAAGCTTGTAATCGAAGTGATACTAGAGTACCCAGAAAAACTATGTTTCCTTAAGGATTTACTAAACCTGCTAAAGAAAGACATAGTGGACATTCTAAGCAAGTTAGAAGATTTGACTAACAGAGGTGAAAATGAAATTAACAGAATTATTTACGATGCTCTAGGTGACGATGAGTTTGTTGAGGAAATTAAGGAGTTTTTGCTCTCAGAAGAGTTCAGAAAATTGATGAAAATACTTAGGTCAATATAAATTAGGCAACTGTGGTAAGTTCTCTCAAGGAAGCGAGAAGCTCCTTGCGTGAGCGAGGGGTAGTTCACAGTCCGTTTTTAATATCCGTGAACAATCTTGTAATGATCGACTTTCGGGCAGTATAATTCTCCCTTTTCCCTCAGTTTGAACAGAATCTCCCTCGCTTTTGTTTTTTCGATTCCCCTCTTTTCAGCTTCCTCGAAAATGATTTCCTCAGGAACTCCCTTTTCGTATTCTTTCTCAAGTTCCTCTATAATCTTTTTAATTATGATTATTCTGTCCCTTTGAGTTTTTGAAGTTCCTGAGAAAGCGTAGTCAATATCAATCTCACCAGTCTCTGGATCAACGGCGATCTGCTCGAGACTCTTTCTTATTATCTTAAGAACCCTATCAACGTCCTCCGGCTCCACCGTATCACTAAGCCGCATCCTCGCGGAAGCTTCCGCCAATCTAATCAGAGCTTCAAGCTGTCTTGCTGTAATCGGAACTGGGGAGTTCTCTTTGACTTTCCCTCTCATTCCCACGTAGAATTCGATTATCTTTTTCTTAGCTTCCTCGCTCAGGACGGGGAACACTGTTCTTTTGGCGTAAGCGATGTATTTGCGCAGCAATTCAGGATCAATTGCGGGGGAGACTTTCCTTATCTCAGGCTCCAACTGCTTGGAGTATTCGCTCACGACATTTCTCATTTTTTCGAGCTTCTCTCCGAGTTCGTGGGTTTCGAGAATGTGTTCCGCCAACATCCTGTCCCTTTCCGGATTCGGATCATCAGTCAAAACGAATATAAGATCAAATCTCGAAAGTAGTGTGGGAGAAAGATTTATTTGCTCTGCTATCGGAGAATAACGATCGAATCTTCCATATTTCGGATTTGCGGCTCCAAGAAGTGCACATCTCGCCTTAAGAACAGCGTTTATTCCCGCCTTGGCTACACTTATCGTTTGTTGTTCCATCGCCTCATGTAGAGCTGATCGATCGTCGGGTCTCATTTTATCGATTTCGTCTACCAAAGCAATACCCTTATCTGCAAGGACGAGGGCTCCCGCCTCAAGCGTCCATCGTCCATCCATTTCATCACGAACAGCTGTGGCAGTATTATGGACAATGACACCATTCGCTATAAAGCTGTGCGAACCCTTAACTGTTAAATCGTAAACAAATTCATACGGGCTTTCTAATACTTCTTTTTCCTTTATTCTCTCCCAAAGTATATCCGAGTTGGATAGGGATTCAAGATATTTAAGCTTAGCCTTAATTACTTTCTCTTTTTCAAGAACTTCGTTTAAGATTTTCTTGATATCCTCTTTAAGCTTCCGATCGTCAACTATGCTTAAAACATTTTTAAGCACTTTAAAGGGAATTAACACGTTTCTGCCCCTTCGGACGAAGTATTCGTAAAATCTGACACGACCGATCCCGAGTTTATTATGATCTACGTGTTTGCCTATTCTCAACCTTATGTCATCAGGGATTTTGAGCTTTATGCTTTCGATATTTGCACTTCTTTTTATGAACTTCACAGCCCTTTTGAGCGAAGACCTTGAGATAGTTTTTCTTAATTCAACCGTGGTTGATCCATACACATCCTTAGCATTTAGCCCGTAGAATTCTCTAATTTCTCTTAAAATTCTTATTACCGGGATTACATCTATGTTCGTGTTTGCTTTCTTTCGTTGATCAATCGCCATTTGAAGCTTCTTCAGCTTCTCAGGATGCTCAAATCCTATAAATTTCGCAAATTTTTCGATATTATCTCCATAAATTTTCAGTTCGAACTTGTTACGCTTGGAGGTGATGATTTTGCCTTCAATCATCGATTTTTGACTTTTGGTATTTCTCTTTCTTAGGTGAGATATTATTCCAAATCTCAAAAGTGCAAGTTGAAGCTTTTTGGCGAGATTCTTACTCGTCGTTTCGAGTGCCACGTAGGATGAGCCGTTATTTCTAAGGATAACGGTTCCATCACAGTCGAAAAGGCCTCTAATGAATGCGGATAGCTCTTCATTTGGTAACGATAGCAAGATTTCAGACATATCGAGCCTGTGAGATTTCGGTGAATTCGGAATACCGAGTTTATTTAGGATATGTCCAACAATTTTTGAATTAAACTTCAGAGCGTTGCCATCCTCCTTAACTTCTACGTCAAACAGCTCTCTAACGATTTGCCTGAATTTATTTCTAAGATTTCGATTGGTATTTGAGAATCTGATCGTAACTCCGCCGTGAGGTGTTGTCGTAATATCTCCGTCTCCGGCAATTAACCCAGCAAAGTATAGGAATTTCTCATCAAGATACTTAGGAAGCTTTATTTTATGACCGTGGAACTGTGAAAAGAACTCAATTTTTTCAGCGACCTCCTCCAAATCGAATCCTACTAATTCTGCAAGTTTAATAAGTGTTGATAACTTTATATTACCCTTAGCATCTTCTTTTGCCCAATAATATAGATTGTTCTCACTTATACACAACAATTTCGAAAGATCTCTTGTTGTGATTTTTCTTTCTCTCTTTATAGCTTCGATTAAATCCTTAACAAGTCCTTTTACACCGTAAACTGTAATGTTATCTAAATCCTTTATAAGGTCTATTGTTAAAATCTTTCTCCCTTTATGTTCTAATCTTCTCGCAGTGGCGACAAAATCACTTTTGTCGAGTTCTTTAGCTTGTTTCCAACAAACATTACCATCAGTGATTGTTAAAATTTTGGTTTCCAGTGTTGTAATTATTTCTTTACCCGTAATCGTTTTAATTCTAACAAGTTTTTCTGGCGACTTAATTTTCCAAAGCTTGTTTGATGTTTTAAGTGCAATTTTCGTGGGATTAATCGTTTGAATCGTTACCGATCCATCCGAGGCATAGATACCTTCTTTGAGTTTATTCAAATTTGTAGATTCTACAAGTTTTGATATTTCAACACCGTAGCTCTCCGTAAATATTAGAGTATCTGGTGCTACGCAAAGACCAGCGGTGGTAGTCCCCTTCCCAGTTGTGTAAACACTTCTTGGAGCAATTCTGTGAACGTAACGGAGGAGCTGACTATTATGAACGAATATGTCATTCGCTATGAAGTTATGATGCTCCAAAACCTGAAGATCGTAAACGAACGTATGTTTGGGCTTGTAAGTTTCAATTTCGATAACTTCATCCCAGAATATGTCGGAATTTGCTAATAGCTCAAGGAATCTGACATTGAATTCGGCTTGTTTATTTCTGTTAAGTTTGCTCTTAAAAGCCTCAACTATTTTGGATAAGGTATTTCTTGAAGGTTTTCTGTCTCCTCTCTCAAGATGCTGGTATGTGGTTCTGCTGACACCGCATTCAGATTGCGTGAGTCCGAGCATCTTCCTTGTTTCTCTTAAAATTGTGGATACACCGGGAATTATGTCCAAATTCGGGTTGTTTTTGATATCCCATGAGCGTATCTTTGATTCTACCGTGAACCCTATCTCCTCAGCAAATTTCAGAGCGTTCTCTCCAGTAATTGTAAGTCTGTAATATTTCCTAAGCTTTGGAGTTCTTGAGTTCGTAGCCTTGCTGTAGGTTTCGTGAAGCTGAGATATTATTCCAAATCTCAGGAGAAGGTGCTGTATTTGCCTAAGTAGCTTTTCGGAAGCTGAAGTAACCGTAATTTTCGGTCTTCCTTTATCAACACTGGCTTCAGCGTCGAAGAAAGCTGAAAGGAATGCTTTAATCTCCTCTCTGCTACATCTGAAGAGCAGATCGGGAACTCTCTTCTCTTTTGATCTGCCGTTTATTCCTAAGAGATCGAAGAAGTTGTAAAGCTCCACACTTGAAATTACGACTTCTTTTGCTGTTTTGCCTTTATGTGGACTTCTAAGCTTTGGATTTAGTCCCAATTTTTTAGCATAGTCGAAGAATTCGTTGATCAGCTTATCGTTGTTGTTCGTGAAGTATATAGCACATCCGTTTCTATTCTGAGAGTATCCCTCAGCTATGAAGAGTGCTATGAATCTCCAAAATTCGGGGGATGTTTTCTCTGGTAACTTAAGGGATTTTTCAAAATTGTTTGGAATCGGTTGTGGTTTTCCGAATACGGGAATCATCCTCGGTGTTGCTATTAAATCACCCTTCTTCAAGTCTTTAGCTTTAACAGTGACAAACTTGCCATCCCTTATAGTGAAAAACGGATGAGTCGGAGTTACCTTGATAGTTCTACCGGTCTTAGTCTTGATCTTAAACATAACCTCTGGAGCGAATCTCTTCCAGACTATGTTAGCCTTGGATGATCTCAGCTTTAGAGTGCACGAATCGAGTGAGATTATATCGTGATTTGTCTCAGCGTAAAATCCGTCATCGATTTTTCTCTTTCCATTCATCAGCACTTTCTCAACCAAATCTCCAATCTTTACAAGACTTCCGTCTGGAAGTAAAACCTCGGTATCGTAATCAACACATTTGGCAACCCCCGGATCTCCCACTAAAAGAATATGGATGTCTCCTCTGATTTCGGTTCCGTCTGGAAGTTTTTTCGGAACTCCTCCGAATAGCTGTAGGGCTATAGCCAACTTTATATCATCGTAGCCGTAAATCGAGGGAGCAATCGACCTGACAATCCTGTCGTAGATATCCTTGCTTTCACTTAGCTCGATTATTTTCTTCTTATCTTCTTCTGTTATCTCAACTTCCTCGTATTCCTGTTGCAGAATCTCGATTGAGTTCCCCTCAATAAAGAGATCCATATAGATAAGTTTCCGCCTGCCCTGCCCCCTTGGATTCGCCCGAACTATCCCGTTCACTATCACTCGATCTCCCGGATTTACTATCCCCGTGATGTCCCCCTCTAAATAAACGTCTATACTCTGGGGCTGTTCGCCGCCCTTCAGGTATTCGGGATATTCCTGAATTTTTATCCTCTGACTGTCGAGGGATAAACTTTCTTCGGGCAAAAAAATGAACCTCTTCGATTTACACGAACATTCAAAGGGTGACTGAATGGAGCTATCCTCTTGAGGAACTCTTACTTTCCTCCCACAGTTACTGCATACGAAGACCGCTTCGACAATTTTCGGTCTAACCTCCGTCACCTTTCTGACGATACCCTCGATGGATACGAATTTCGATATGTGGGTGGATCTAAGATCTCTTATCAGAATCTTTCTGAGAGGTGGAAGATTGAAAAATCTTGGATTGCAATTTTCAAGCCTAACATCGTATATGTTCTCGGTTAGCGCTAATCCCTCCCTTGCATCGTCTATAACCTTATCGGGATTTTCAAAAAGCTCTTTGACTAAAGAGCCACCTCTAAAACTTATCAAATCCTTAGATACATTAATATAAAGGCTTCTGTCATTTTTCCTACTTGAAATTTTTCCCGCAAGTTTGTTTAATTCTTTTTGATAATAATTTTGAAAAAATTCCCTCCAAGTTTGGGGACTGCTTATGCTCATCTACCAAATCTTGGAGAAATTGTATTAATCCATTTTGCAATAATTTAGATCTAAATTTTTGATTTTAACTTTGATATAAAGAAGCCTGCTGTATCATGAATGTGGGGATACAATCTGACCACCCTGTCCGCATGGGGAAAGATCTTGTTCCTGTACTTTCGGATCCCGATGTCCCCGAAATTCAAGTTTGTATCCTCAACCTTGAACACATCGAGGAGCTTGAGCAGGTTTCCCTCATTTTCGTCAAAGGTTATAGAACACGTGGAGTAAACGACTATCTCTCCAATTCTTGCTGCGTTTCTAAGCATCTTTCTTTGAAGGAGAATCGTCTTTCTAAACAGTTCGTAGCTGAACCTCCACTTTATCGACGGATAATTCCTTAAGGCTCCCGTGGATGAGCAGGGAGCATCTACAAGAACTTTATCGGCTTCCGCTCTAAACTTCACTCCATCGGCGAGATAAACCTTCACATTCTTTACTCCAAGCCTCTTCAGTCTTGCTTTCATTCTGTTAATTCTCTCTTTTGAGTTGTCAACGGCAATTATCTTACCGCGATTCTCCATTAAAGCCGCAAGGTGGCTCGTTTTCGATCCAGGAGCCGCCGCCAAATCCACTATAACTTCATCGTTTTCTGGACTTAAAGCATAGGAAACTAAGCAAGATGCCAGATCTTGAATAACAAAATCCTTATCGTGTCCATCAAGGGTTGTTAAAGGTTTTTCGTAAGAAAGAACCTTAAAAACTTCGGGCAGAATTGTCCCCTCAACGATCACACCGTTTTTTTCGAGGTATCTTCTGACGTTTTCCGGTGATTTCCTCAATGTGTTCGCCCTCACGTAGACAGTCTGTTTCAGATTCGCTATGAGAAGATCTTCCACGTTATCCACTACCTTTTCGGCTAATTTTATAAACCACTCTGGATGGAAATACTTAAGCGAAAGATACCTCCTCCTGTTGGTCTTTCTAATCTTTTCGAGTTCCTTCTCGATCCTCACGTTTTCAGCCTTTCTGAGAACAGCGTTCACGAAAGCTGCCGCTTTTTCGTTGATTTTCTTCGCGATTCTCACGGCGGAATCCGTTGCCAGTGCAGGATGGACATTTTTGAAGAAAATCTCGTATACTGCTACCCTAAGAAGATTCCTAAGGAAGGGATTTATTACTCTTGGATTTATCCCGGAAGATTTTTGGATTATAAGATCTATTAGATTTTTTCTCTTCAAAACTTCAAAGACGTAAGCGTGAACAGAACCCCATATCTTATAATCTTTAATTTTTCCCTTTAAACATTTTTTCATTGCTTCTTTTTCAGATAACTTCGTGTTTTCAACTATTTCAAGAACTTCTGCTGCGAGCTCCTGCGTATAAATCATATCGATAGAAAAATAGAGGGTTATAAAGCTTTTGTCTGTTCGCTCATGAACATACGATGTTCCGCAAAAGTCCTCCATTAAAGCTGGTTGTTAGGGTGATAAACAAGATTGTAGGTCTACATCTGAATGACACGATCCTCTTACAATTCTGATTTTGATCTTAGAACCATAAACATCGCCGACTACAAAAAATCCGCTTTTCCATTCTTCGTATAGCTTTCTTTGCTTTTCATCCATTTTATTCATATCGAAATCCGTGGGTTCAAAAAGCAACTTGTCTCTCATAAATCCGATAATAGCTAAAAAATTCTTGGGTTCGAATTTAATAAACCTTAAGACTGCTAAAAGAAGATAGAGAGAACCCGTAATCTTTAATTTAATGTCTTCCAATTTTTCAAGCCTTAAGGTAGATTTTAGCTCAAATAAAACTAAGTAACTTTTCTCGTTTATCCTAATCAGGGCTGCAGCTTCGCAGTTTTTCTTATATTTATTAAAATAATTATGTAGTATTCTTCTTCATCCACTTTGAACGGTAGTATTTCCGTCTCCTTAGGTAATATTACACGAATCCATTTACAACCAGTAGATTCGGACTCAGATATTGTCATCTTTGTTTTGCCGCTGTCGTTTGTAATTTTTAATCTTGAATGGTTGTTAGGGACAATATTTTCACCAAAGAATTTCGTGATCTCTTTTTTAATCACCTCCAAACTCATCGGTTCCAGCCTCCTCAACTAATTCTCTTAACCATACTGTCTCATTGTGCAGATCCTTTAATACGGGATAAAATGCGTCGTATGGAATTCCCTCTTTTTCATCAATATTTAATTTCTTTATCTTTACTTTTCCATTACTGGCGTCGTTAAATAAATAAGCCGCTACTTTAGAGGGTTCAAGAATATCGTCTTTCTGCCAGTTGAATTCTTCAAGGAAATTTCCTAATTTACCCATCTTGTTGAGGTAATGTGCTCTAATGCAGTTGTTTATCTGTTGTATCATATATGGACTGTGTGTAATCAAAAGAATGTGCACACCTCTGTTGACAAGCCTAACCAAAGCTCTCGCTATTACTCTTTGAGCATCTGGATGTAAGTGTGCTTCGGGTTCTTCAATAATGATTAATGTCTCTTTATTGAGAAGTTTTGAATATTTCAAGTATAGCAATAAAGGCGTTGTTTCAATAACAAGCGAGGATGACTGTTGTAATGGCAATTTTTTGTTACCAAATTCATATAGAATTTTCCCGATAGGTTTTAGATATCTAATTTTACCTCCAATGATGTTGTCTTCGAGGAAACGGACTATTTCGGAAAATTGCTTACTTTCATCGCTGTAATATTTTTCAGGAGAGAAATTTGGCGACTTTTCCATAAAATCTATTATCGGTTTTGGTAATGTTTCTTTAAGCTCTTCGACCTCATCTTTAGGTTCAGTTATTCTGAATACTTCCCTTAACCCTATTTTAGCAATATGACTACTTAAGAGAATAATTCCACTTTTTGATGCTGGAATGTAGATAGCATTTTTTATTAGACCCCTCATAATATCTTTAAACACTTCAGTGCAATTAGATTCTAAATTTTTATAAGCTTCTAAATTTAATATAAGAAAAACGTAGTAAACTCCTCTTTCGTCTTTTGTAACGACTACGCTTATTCTACTGATTTTCTCTTTATCTCTCTCTTTCTCTTGTTCAGTTTCTTTAGATTTTTCTGCTAATTTATCTTCCCCTTCTTTCCCTTCAACTTTTAGCTCAGCTTTGACTTCTACAACTACTTTTATTTGAATACATACCTTGTGATGGCGAAACAGCACAGAATAACCTCTATTCTTTAATTGATTCACTAACAAAGACTCATACTCATGGATCTCGTCATCGCTTTTAATTATAGCGCCAACCGAAAGCTAAATCTTTTTTGGAATGATTATCTCCCCTTTCTCAAACTCAATGGGATGGTTAAATACATTTTTAATGAAACTTTCCTTTATTTCAGCTCTTAATCCATTTAAAGTATATTCTCCTAAGAAGTTATCAACTGGTAAGCCTTCATAAAATTTCGGGTAGTAGCTTGGTGTTTTCTTTTTACGTAATTTTTTCATAAACTCTTTAAATTCTTGAAGTGTTTCTTCATAGGTTTCGATTCTTGGCTCTAAATAGTGGTAGAATCCTCTTTGAGAAGATAAACCCCAAAGCAGATATCCCATATAAGTTTTACCAGTGTTATTTTTCCCAAAAAATATCGTCAAAGGCTTAAATTCAATTTCGCCTTCTTCTATTGGGCCAAATCTGGATACCACGATTTTGAACAATCCCTCTGTCATTTTAGCCACCATTTATTTTTGACAAATTAACACATAACTGGTAAAAAAATAAAGGGTTATAAAGATTTTGTCTGGATGCTATCATCCCTAGAGATCAGATTCGGAGTGCATCTCCTCAAGCCCTCCAAATCTCGGTTACGCTCTGCAGTTCCTGTTAGGGCTCAGTGGTGTTATATCTTTAATTGGATTATACGGTGTCCCACAAACTCACAATTAAGGTTTGCGAATGAAGATTGGATATTCAAAACAAACAAATTTCCCACTTTCCGCTCCAACGGGGTCGATTCTAAACAACTTAAAATCAGAAATAAAGCAGAGATAATTATTTTTCTCGTGATTGAGATGAGATTACCAGAGTACATGATAAAAGGTTATGAGAAATGGAAGATTGAAATGAGGGAAGCGGAGAAAGTTCTGGCAAGATATAAAATAACCTCACTCAATAGAATCCCTCGCATACCGCAGTCTGGCTCTACTTACATCCAGTCATTACAGCTTCGCTATCAGAACCTTCAAGGCTTTCACCCACCTAAGCGCAGTTCGGTTGCTATCCTTTTAAATCGTAGAGAAACATTACCTCCTTGTTTAACGGACAATATTTATCCACAACGACTCGTTTCTTTATTGTTTATCTCTTCAATTTATATCATTATATCACTTATGACGAGAAAAGATTTAAATCTTTTGGGATACTAAAATTCTTTATGAAACTCAGAATTTGCATTGCGATCATTTTCTTATGTGCATTGATTTTAGGTTGCATTCAAGAGAGCAAAAACGTTACAATCAACAATACTATCACAACTCCTACAGAAAGCAAAGGAGAAACTTCAAAAGCAGCTAACAAAACGTCATCAATCTCTAAACTAACTACAATCACACCAACTCCAAAAATAGAACAGAAAAATGCAACAAATTTAAGTCCAACTGAGGCAATTAGTCAAAAGCCAACAGTTAGTTACACCAATAGTAGTATGGTGGAAGACTACAAAAATCGACTAGAGAAAATAGCCTATAACTTAGCAATTTTAATGAATAATCCAGAACTACGCCAATTATTACTTTCACAAACCTGTAACTCGACATATATTGAGAGTAAAATTGATCTTAATGAATTCACAAGCTTGAGTTTGAGCTATTCAGTAAGTTTAAACAGTGAAATGAAAATTGCTTTAAAGGATTTATCAGAACAAACGCAGTATTTTAAAGAAAATAGTATACCTGTAGATCTCTATTTCCCTGTTGATAAACATAGAAAAATGTTTTTAGAAAATCCAAACGTAAATTTGTTAGTTGCTTACGATCCAATTGATGAAAATGCTAAAACAGTTGTAGCCTTCTATCCGAACGGTTCTAAAGTTTATCTGTCCTCGGAGAAGCCTCCTGATATACCAACATTAATTGTTGCTATTTCTGAAGGGCGATTTGAGAAAGCTTTAGTTACGTCTATAGGGACATGTGATCAGGGTTCAACATATATGAAAACAATTCGAGTAACAGATGTTCATGAACCATGGTTTAAAGGTAAACCTGAGATTTATTGCTGGATAGTATATGAGAATGGATTCAAAAAGAAATTATATTGGCCAGAAGTAAAAAATAAGAGTGAGGAGTACTACTTTGGTTGCAACAGACAAATAATTGATCAATGGAAGAAAGATGAATTCGAGCGTGTGGCATTTATATGGTATGAGCAAGATATATCATTCCCATTGAAAAAAATAGTAATCAGACTTCCATGGGGTCCTGTAGAAATCGAAATCGGAGACATTGTAATTGATAGAGATGATGAAATGGGTAGCGAAATAGCAGATTGGGATGCTGTTCCTTGCTCACCTCATGATTCTGGTAAAGTATACAATACTGGGTATGTGGAATTCAGAATCGCAGGTAAAAGTGGATGCTTACCGAAAACAACACCAACACCTACACAAACACCGAAAATGATACCGATACTTGATATATCAGCACCGGAATTTGCTTATGTTGGAGAGGAGGTTGAAATATCGGTTTATTCAAACTGTTACATGACTGATGGTCAGCCTTTAGTATGCACATTAACATATAACCCAATTTCAGATGCTACGATAACGATAAAAAAAGATGGAGTGATCGTGAAAACTGGAAAAACAGATGAAAATGGAATATTTAGAACAGTATTTAGCGAAGCTGGAGAATATACGATTACAGCTTCTAAGGATGGATACATTTCAGCAACAACTGAGATAAAAGTGTTAGAATATGTAGTAACTGTAACTCTCGAATCATCCATTGAAGAGGTAATCACAAACTACAGCTCCTAAAGAACGGTCTACTGTAAGACCAATTGGCTAATTGACTTTGCCTTATTTTCTATTAGTATTTCGAAACTTTTTAATTCTCTGTTTCAGAGAACTAAACACTACTCTGAAAGGATTGATGTTCGTATTCCCTTAGTCAAGAATTAAGCATACAACTTTAAGATTTCACTCCTTTTCTTCCACCACGCTCTCTTAACCCACCACGCAAAAGCATAATAACCCAACTTTATCGGAATATTCTTGTATCCGGCGAAGTATATTTCCTTTAAATCATCCACCCAGCGAATGTCGTGATCCATGCATGCTATTAAGAGTTCCCAGTGCGTTTCCCTTAAATTTTCTTTAGCGAACATCCTTTCCCTCCTCAAAGCACAAACCTCCATCGGGATAAAGATTAGGGGGACGATGAGGGATCGGTAATCTCTAAGTCTTTCGACGAGTTCGATTGTCCTGATTATATCATCGTCAGTCTCATCGGGCAGACCGATCAAAAGCGTTGCAGCCGGAATCCACAGATTGTCGTGCATAACTGCAAAGGCTTGCTCGACTACTTCCTGCCACTCGTTCGGATGGAATGGAAGGCATTTGCCATGCATGTATTTCTCCATAATTCTTGTGCTTCCGGTCTCCACACCAGTCTGAACACCGAACATTGGTATTTTCTCACCTACCTCAAGTATGTGGCTTATTTCTTCAACAAGGGTGGGTTTCACAGAGACGGCTGCAAGAGAACAGTGGCTTATGCCAACGTTACCAGTGATCGTTTTTACGGCTTTAAAAAGTTTAACAACTTTTTCTTCGTTTGGGACAAACTTCGGATCTTTGCAGCCGTAAAGCAACACGTCTTCGGCATGCAGAATTATGCCTTTAGTCCCCCCTCTTATATTCAGCTTCACCTCCTCGAGTATTTTATTGAGCGGTATGTCACTCCTCCTCTTTAAAGTTTCACTGCAGAAACGGCATCCTCTTCCGCATCCTCTCGAAATTTCGATTAAACCGTTTACTGAAGGATTCTTTATCGTCGGTATCTTTTCAACATCTGGACTTTTGCAATGGACTACTTTTGGCAATTCTTCCCCTCTCAAAGCCTTTCTAAACAAATCTGGAGCGATTTCATCCGCTTCCCCTATAACTATGCAATCAACAAAGTTCTTCCAGTACTCATCCCATTCGAGCTGCCAAGAACCGGGCCCTCCAACTATTATTTTTATTTTGTCTTTAAATGGTCTTAACTTCTCCATCAGCTTTACGAACTCAAGCCTTGTAGAAGGAGTTCCACCGAGCAGTGAGGAAAAAGTAACGCTAACCGGGCCAAATCCGAGAGGATCCATGACCGAAACTCCAACGACCTTTGCATTTCCCAAATATTTTTCTATATCGTACGGGTGAACTGTAACGACGTTAAAGCCATTCTCGATTAAAGCCGCTTCAACTTTTCTCAAACCGTAGGGGGCAAACTTGACCACTCCGTTCTTGTTTTTAACCTTCGGGTAGAAGAAAAACTTTACAAACCAGCTGGGAACTATGCCGGGAGGTGTGCAAGTTCCGAAACCCAAAAACTCTTTATCGTGATGGGTACTCATCTCAGTAGCTGGAGCTGTCAGGACAATTTCGGCAGTATTACTCATAATTTGCGGCGACATCGTTGTCGATTGCAAGTATTACGCTAAAGTAAACCTGAACGTGCATGGCTTGATAGATATCCTTTCAACCTTGGCTTTAAAATGTTCAGCAAATTTCTCAGCAAACGCCACACAACCCTTCTCGCAATATTTTGGATAGAACCTTTTGACGGGGCATAACCCGGAGGATATTATGCTGTTTCCTTCTATTTCAAGCTTGAAATCCTTCTCCCAGGAAAACAAGTACTCCAAGGATTTCTTCAAACCTTCAAAGTCGTCACCAAACTTTTCAATCATACGGCGAGCAATGACATCTCCCAAAAACCTTCCGATGGAATCTTCCATTTCAATCACCTCTTAATCATCTTGGCAGCAACAACACATCCGGGATCTGGGGCTAAGTAATCTTTAAAGTAGGCATAAGCTCTCGCCCTGCAACCGCCACAAACGTATCTGTATCTGCACTTCCCGCACACCTCTATCTCGTCCAATTTTTCGAGATCCTTGTTTTCCCTCCAGAACCTCAGGAAGTCATCACCGCTGGTGAAGTCTTTGATGTTTGCAAGCTTTAAGGGGAAGAAGACGCACGGCTCAATATCTCCATTGGCTTTCATTGCAATGTAAAATCTGCCGCATCCGCAACCGCCTATGAAATCTGCAAGCCTTCTCAGCCTTCCTTCAAGCTTTGGATTGTAGAAGTGCGTTGGGACGATTTCACTCTCTTCCTGAATCGCGATTCTTGCGTAATAGGGAGCGGTAGACATGAAGTTTATTCCCGTTGCCTTCAACCTTCTCCACAGCTCTCTCAGCAGTTCTTCCTTTTCCTCTGGTGTCAGATCGATCTCAAAGCTACCCCTGCCTGTCGGAATAAAATTGTAAAGCATGAACCACTCAACTCCAAGGTCTTCAGCGAGATCCATCACC
>CBEWZU010000047.1:0-17790 GCA_965561205.1 uncultured Archaeoglobaceae archaeon
AACTGAGAGAAAAAACGAGGTGGTCAGAGGCAAAGCTGAGCTTGGTGTTAACCGATTTGGAAAGGAGAGGTTTAATCGAGAAATACAGGAAGGGAAGGGGAAATGTTATTTTCCTCAAATAAGAAACCTTAAATACCTCAAACCAATTGAACTGACAAATGTATGAAAAAATTCGACGTGATCATTGTCGGTGCCGGACCGGGTGGTCTTTTTGCCGCTTATAAATTGGCGGGAAAAGCCAAAGTTGCAATATTTGAGATGGGAAGGGAGATCGACAAGAGAAAATGTCCGAGCGATCTCGCAGAGAGTTTTTGTTTAAAATGCAATCCCTGTAACATCACGTCCGGTGTTGGAGGTGCCGGTGGTTTATCAGACGGAAAGCTCAACTACGTCCATCCAGAATTTCCCGAAAGTTTTACCGTTGGTGGAGACTTTTTAGGGTTAATCGATGAGGAAAAACTAATAGAAAAGATGAACGAAGTCGATAAGATCTTCCTTGAGCATGGAGCACCCAACGAAATCTACGGTGAGGATTTGGAAAAGCTCCTACATCTTCTGAGAAAGGCGAATTCAGCTGGTATAGAATTCGTTCCCCTAAGACAAAGACATGTGGGTAGCGATGAACTTCCAAAAGTTATTAAGAGCATTCAGGATTATCTCCTTGGAAACGGTATCGAGATTCACACAAATACCCTTGTGGTAGATATAAATCCTCAAGAGAAAATAATCAGAACATCAAAGGGAGAAGAATACGCCTACAATTACCTTGTAATCGGCGTCGGAAGGGGGGGATCTGAGTGGCTCGAAAGGTGGGTCAAACAATACAATATAGAAGTAAGCAATAAGCCGAAGGCGATAGATGTAGGAGTTCGTGTGGAAGTTCCCGCAAGTATAATGGATGAGATCACTTCGATTATCTACGATCCGAAACTCAGGATAACTACGAAAAAACACGACGATTACATGAGGACTTTCTGCACATGTCCGAGGGGATGGGTTATTCGTGAGGATTACGGAGATTTCAGTCTCGTAAACGGTCACAGCAAAGCAAGAGAAAAAACAAACAACACAAATTTCGCCCTTTTGGGTCACTACGTCTTTACGGAGCCTTTTGAGATGCCAAATGAATGGGGAAGGGATTTGGCGAGGATAACGACAAAACTCGGCGGTGGAAACCCCCTCGTCCAAAGGCTAAAGGATCTAAGACTTGGAAGGAGAAGCACCGAGAACAGAATAAAGAGCAACAGGCTTGTCAAGCCGACACTTAACACGGCGGTTCCCGGAGATATAAGCTTAGCGTATCCGGGTAGAGTCGTTGACGATATCGTTGACGCCTTAGAACAACTCGACCGCGTCATACCGGGTGTTGCAGACGACTCGACGCTTCTTTACGCACCGGAGATAAAGTTTTATTCTTTAAAATTAAAGGTTAACTCGGAGATGGAGACAAACATCCCCGGCGTCTATGCAATAGGAGATGGGGCTGGAATAAGCCGAGGGATTGTGGGTGCTGCCGTTACGGGAATTTTGGCGGCTGAAAGTATTGAAAGGAGGTTGAAGAATGATTGAAAAGGCAAGGGAAATAGCATCCGAATATAAATCCGTTACAGTCGGCATTTTTGGATCTCACTCAGCGAAAGAAATCGGAATGGCCGCAAAAGCTTTCGGATTAAAAACGGTTGTAGTAGTTCAAAAGGGAAGGGACAAACTCTACACTAAATATAACTCGCATCTCTACGATGAGATCATAATCCTCGAAAAATTCAAAGATTTGGTGAACGAGGAGGTTCAGGAAACCTTAAGGGAAATGAACACGATATTTATCCCTAACAGGAGCTTTGCGGTTTACGTCGGCTACGACAACATCGAAAAGAAGTTCGAAGTTCCAATATACGGGAACAGATTCCTTTTAAGAGCTGAAGAAAGGAATTTCGAAAGGGGGCAGTATTACCTCCTCGAAAAAGCGGGCTTAAGATACCCGAAGGAATTTAAATCTCCAGAGGAGATCGACAGACTCGTCGTTGTCAAAGTCCAGCAGGCGAAGAATCCTTTGGAAAGAGCCTTTTTCTATGCAGTTTCCCCTGAAGACTATTACCAACAGGCTGAGAAGTTGATAAAAGAAGGTGTGATCACGGAAGAGGGTCTGAAAAAGGCGAGGATTGAGGAATACGTTTTGGGTGCCCGATTTAACGCAAACTTCCACAGCTACGCCCTAAAAGACGTTTTCGGCAATTTCGATTTTGTCGGATTCTCGGACAGAAGACAGGTAAATCTCCAAGGATTCCTCAATCTTCCCGCAAGGGATCAGCTGAAGATAAATGTCCCCGTGAAGAACGAGGAAATCGGCCATTTCGGCGTCACGATGAGGGAGAGCAAGCAGGAAATGGTTTACGAGGCTGGAGAAAAATTCATAGAAGCCTGTGCAAAAGAATTTCCTCCGGGGATTATTGGAATGTTCGGACTTCAGGGGGCAGTCGCGTATTCGCCCGAGGACGACACCAAATTAGAGTTCGTGATCTTCGACGTCTCGATGAGGGTTCCCGGTGACCCGTGCATAGGTCCCACTTCCCCAGAAATGAGGAATCTCAGTCTGAAGCACGGAATAAGGATTGAAGATCCCCTTGATTTGACAATGATGGAGCTTAAGAAGGCTTTAGAACTTGGAAGGTTGGACAAAGTCGTCACTTGACGAGCTTCATTAACGGATATTTTTTCTCATCATCCCATTCCAATACGGCTTCAGCCTCGGCATCTCCGACTTTCGTTTTGACACGGGCGGTTATCATATCTCCACTTAGGGAGCAGTAACCGAACTCAGATGTTTTTTCCCTCAGCTTATCTCGGTTTATTTTTACTTCCACGCTAACGACATACGGCTGTAGCCTGACACAGCTCTCTATGGTTTTTTCTATTATCTCAACGTTATCGAAGCTCACAGGAATTCCAACGAACTGGTGGAAGAGGGCTCCAAGTTTTATCCCCGCTTCAAATGCGGCAACCTCCTTCATGAAAACAGAAGGGTAAAGGGTAAAAATATTGTTTTTCCTTCATATCTTATGAGAGTTGCCATGAGTATTGCAGGTAGCGACAGCATCGGAGGGGCGGGAATCCAAGCAGATCTAAAGACATTCGCATGCTTTAATGTCTACGGGACTACAGCGATAACGGCTGTAACGGCTCAGAACACCGAAGGTGTTTTGGATGTAATCACCCTCCCCCCGGAATTTGTTAAAAAACAGATAGAAGCTGTGGCTTCGGACAGTGGGATTGACGCGGTAAAGACTGGAATGCTTAGTGAAGCCGAAATAGTGAAAGTTGTCGCAAAGGAAATCGAGGGAATTCCTCTCGTGGTTGATCCAGTCATAACTGCAAAGAGCGGTGCCCTCCTGCTGAAGGAGGATGCTTTTAAAGTTCTGTTGGAAGATTTAATCCCCTTATCCAAGATAGTAACACCAAATGCCATCGAAGCCGAAAGGATTTGCGGAATGAAAATCAAGAGCGTGGAAGATGCCGAAATCGCCGCAAAAAAAATCGTCAGGGATTTTGGATGCGAAGCCGCCATCGTGAAGGGAGGACATCTGAAAGGAGATTTAGTGGATGTTCTTTATTTCAACAGCAGGACATACAGATTTAAATCGGATAGAGTTGAAGGTTGCTTTCACGGAACGGGTTGTGCTTTTTCGGCGGCGATAACCGCAAACATAGCGAAAGGTATTGATTTAGTCCAATCGGTGAAGATCGCAAAAAAGTTCATAGATCAAGCTATAAAATATGCTTTGAATATCGGGAAGGGTTGCTCATGTTTAGATCACCTCTCACCTGTCATGATCGATGCTGAGAAGTGGAGGATGGTAAAAGAATTTGAAAAAACAATAGAGGACTTGAAAATGATAAGAGAAATCCATGAACTCATTCCAGAGGTCGGAATGAATATAGCCTACGCACTTCCGAAAAACTATGCAAGAAGGCAGGAGGACGTCTTGGCGATTGAAGGCAGAATAGTCCGAGGGATGAGAAGGATAATCATCTCTGGATCTCCAAGATTCGGTGCCTCAGACCATCTTGCAAGAGCCATTTTGACTTTCATGGAGTTTTACCCTGAAATTAGGTGTGCCGCCAACATAAAATATGACGAAAAAATAATAGAAAAAGCAAGGGATTTGGGGTTTGTTGTCTCTTACTATGACAGAAGAGAGGAACCCGAAGAGATAAAGAAAAAAGAAGGTGGAACAATCCCTTGGGGAATTCGCTTTGCTTTAGGCAGGATAGATGGAAAGGCGGATCTAATATATCACAGAGGTGATGTGGGAAAGGAACCTATGATTGTTATATTTGGAGAAAATCCAAGGGAGGTGTTTGAAAAAATTTTGAAGCTTTTAGATCAGTCGTAGACTGGTAATATCGATTATTAATATTTATTAGCAGATATTAATTACTGAAAAAACCGTAAAAGTTATGAATAAACTCGTCTGTTCCAAGAACTATGAGCGAAGTAAAAATTATCGATCTAACTTTAAGAGACGGACATCAGTCTATAGCGGCAACAAGAATGAGAACGAGAGACATGATTCCCGTTCTGGAGTTAATAGATGAGGCGGGATTTTACAGCATCGAAATGTGGGGTGGTGCCACCTTTGACGTCATGCACCGTTTTCTAAACGAAAATCCATGGGAAAGAATAAGAACTGTCAGGAAGTATGTGAAAGAGACCCACTGCCAGATGCTTCTCAGAGGTCAGAATCTCGTAGGATACAAGCATTATCCGGATGACATCGTCGAGAAGTTCGTTCAGAAATCCTGCGAAAACGGGATATCCTTCTTCAGAATATTCGACGCCCTAAACGATGTTAGGAATCTCATTACGTCAATTAAAGCTGCGAAAAAATACGGTGCCGAACACGTTCAGGGGACGATTTGCTACGTAATCTCTCCAGTCCATACGATAGAAAAATATGTCGAGACAGCACAGGAGCTTGCCTCTCTTGAAGTCGACTCGATCTGTATAAAGGACATGGCGGGAATGATTTCACCCAAAGTTGCATATGACCTTGTCAAAGCCCTTAAAAAGGAGGTCGGCTTGCCCGTTAACCTACACACACACTACACAAGCGGAATGGGTTCTATGGCAATACTAAAGGCCGTAGAGGCCGGAGCAGATATGGTTGATACGGATATGTCCCCGTGGGCGGTAGGAACCGCACATCCATGCACCGAATCAATAGTTTACGCTCTTGAAGAATACGGATACAAGACCGGCGTTAACATGGACGTTTTAATGGAACTCAGAGCCAAATTCCTTGAGATTAGGCAGAAATACCAAGGATATATCGATCTTTTGTCAACTATCTTCGACACAAGGGTTCTGAGATACCAGATACCCGGAGGGATGTTCTCCAACCTGATAGCACAGCTTAAGGAGCAGAACGCCCTCGACAAGCTCGAGGACGTTCTCGCCGAAGTTCCAAGAGTTCAGGAGGACATGGGATATCCACCCCTCGTCACTCCAACCTCCCAAATTGTCGGTGTCCAAGCCGTGATTAACGTCCTGACAGGAGAAAGATACAAGATCGCAACAAGGGAGACAAGGGATCTTGTAAAGGGGATGTACGGTAGAACTCCGGCACCTATTAAGGAGGAGATCGTGAAGAAGATTCTTGGAGACGAAAAGCCGATAGACTGCAGACCCGCAGATCTCCTTGAACCAGAATTCGAGAAGAGAAAGCAGGAGCTTGTCGAAGCGGGAATCGAGAATCCAAGCGATGAAGACGTCCTCATCTACGCCCTGTATCCGGTAACGGGACTCAAGTTCCTCAAAGGTGAGATCGAAGAGGAGCCGTTCCCAGCTCCCGCCGGCGAGGTCAAGGGAGAATTTACGGTTGAGATTGAAGGCAAGAAGTTCAAGGTAAAAGTTGGTGAGGAGTAATTTTACTTTATTTTTTCGTTGATAACGTATTCTGGCATAAGATATTTAACGTAAAGCTCGTAGTATAAGCTCACACACGATACAAACAATACTATGTGTGCTGTTAGAAGTGTTAAGAGAACATCATCTCTCATAGACGGGATCTCAGTTGAAATTCCTGCAAAGCCGTAAAAAATACAAGAAAACGTAAATATCTTGAGGGAATTTGTTATATTTGTATACTGAGCTAACACTTTTGTATGAACTCTGAGAATCGTAATCCCCGAGAATAATAATACAATCGTTAGGATGATAACGCTAATGATTACCACAGATTTATCTACAGATAGTCTAATGTGATAAACTGCCATAACTATAACCAATGCGTATATGAATAACTCGAAACTATCTTTGTTAAGATTTAATTTCATGCCAAATTTTAATGCTTTGTAGATAATAACTAAACAGACGACCAGTTCGATTAGCAGGATCATGAAAAAGCCGTAAAATGTATGGTAGATTTTATCGATGTCAAAGAGAACAATTGACATTCCAAGAATTCCCTGTATACTAAAACCCAAAAAAAGTGATAACACTCCGATACCGAGAAATCTCATTTCAATGAAGTTTTCAGAATTATGCAGTGTTGAGTATGCAATTATTGAGACGATAACCAATAACAACCCTACGATAATTAAGATCATTAGATGATATATAAAAACAAACATATTTAACCGTTTTGAAAATTTTTTAAAGGGTAAACAAATCCACCCTACGATTGATTAGAGATGTGTAAGCTCTGAAAAGTGCATAGGGAAGCTCCCTAATCTCGGGAACCCAGATGTAACCTTCGCCAAAGCACTGATTGAGCATGGAGGGATTTATCGAGCTTCCCACGCCCACACCAACGACGTCTATTCCCGTGCACCTTAGACCGCAAACGGTTCTGTAAACCTGTTCCGGTGTAGAGGAAGTGGGTTCGGCATCCGTAAAAACGAAGGCAACCTTCTTTCTTGAGGGGATATAACTCAACCACTCTCCAGCCTCAATAACTGCTTCTCTTAAAGGTGTGTTTCCAAACGTCTCTATATCGAAGTTTCTTGGATCGAACTTCTCGTTCCATAGCTTGATTGGTATTATTCTGACGAAGGCACCTATTCCGGGTTTTTCCTGAAATCCGAAGGCGGCAACTTTATCGTTTAGGTATTCTGCAGCATAGATAAGAATCTGGCTCGCTATTATCGTCTCTCTGATCTTAGTCCTCATGCTTCCGCTAAGATCAACGGCGAGGAGAACGGCTCTCCCGCCGGTGTCAGCGGGTTTTGTCTCGTAATATAGATGGGGAACGCTCTCACCGCAGAAATAACGAACGTAGTTCTTTAAGTTGATGCTTTCGCCCCATTCAGATTCTACAAAGGCATCCTCGGTTTTTATCTTCTCCAAGATCATCGTGACCTCCTTTATGAGATTTTCGGGGACTTCGATTTTCCTCTGGGAAGTTCTCACAAATCTTGCGGTTTTTACCTTCATTCTCTGCTCCCTGTCCAATTCGATCTGCAAGGATCTAATGCTTTCAAGTAGCGTCTTCTCAAATTCGCTTGGCCCGAGATCTGTCTCTTTTAGCTCGTTCCATTCGAATATTCCCGAAAGATCTAAATCGCATTCATCAGCCGAGATATCCAATCTGAAGAACTCTCTCTCTGAAGCTCTTGTTTCAAAATCTATCTTCGGATCAAGTTCTCCCGATATCTTTCCGTTGAACCTGACTATCTCTCTCAGCACGTCCCTTGCAACTTCCTCCCTTTTTTCAAAGTCGTGAATCCTTCTAACATCCCTTAGGATCTCCCTTGCATAATCAAAGAACTCTCTAAGACGCTTTGAAGCATTTTTCTCACCCTTTGCGAATCCCGTGTAGCCGATCGTCCAAAATCCCCTAAGTGCCGCTTCCCTCTCACTTTTTATCCTGTGAACGGACGGTTCAATCTCAATAATCCTTTTCGCAAATAACGCCCTCGTCTTTTTCAATCCCCTCCACTTTTTAAGCCTTGAAAAATCTGTGTATTGATCTTCCACAATGGTCAGAATCCATCTCGACAGATCTCCCATCCCCGTTTTCTCTATGAAATCGTCGAGAGTTTCCTTAGCGTAACCCAAATTAACGTGTTCACAGAGATGATTAAGGGCATCCACAACGACCCTTAACCTCTCGAATTCGTTAAAACCGAACTTTCTTAGGTTTAGGTCGGCGTATATCGTTTTATCCCTTAAGTGAAAGACGCCCTTCGACGATTCCCTCACATCAAACTCGAACTTGTGATCGGTGAAAGTCCTTACGAGGGACTCAAGAACCGAAAGGATGGCGGACTTCATATCATCTGTTTTATTTCATCTCTCGGCAAATCGCACATGCTCAGGATGATCTGCATAACCGTCGTCTTCGCTTGACCTTCGTAAATGGAGTTAATCACGGCATCCTTCGCGGCTTCCACTAATGGATTTTCCCCTATGTCTCTATCAAAGTAGGCTGTGATGAGATCAGCCCACTTTATCAGGTTTCTCGTTGGAATTCCAAGCGTTATAACGCTCTTTCCGCTCTTCGCCTCCGTCCTTATCTTGTTCGCCGTAGTGACGAGGAGATCGGCGAGCTCGTATTTAATCCCACATCTTTCCATTAGCAGTTCTATCTCAGCATCTTTGTTTTTCAATCCAAGGTAATCAAGCTCTATCACGGAAAATCTTCCCTCAACCGCCGCATCAAGCCTGTTGACGAAGTAATCGACACCCCTATTTAGGGTCGCCATGATGTAAAGGTTTTCGGGGATTCCCCGGATCACCTCGTCTCTCGCCTCTATTGTGACTTGGCATCTATAGTCGGCGGCTTCGAGAAAAATTGCCTGACACCTTGGCTCCATTCTATTAAATTCATCCACAAGAAGGACGCACTCCCTCTCCTGACTGCATAGGAGAGCCTTCGTAAGCGTTCCGTCTATCCACTTTACTTCGTTTCCGATTATTGTGGGTCTTCCAATCAGATCAGCGGGATTGAGCATGTATCTCCCCTGAATCGTAAACAGCGGGAGTTTGTTCTTTGCGGCAAAGAACTCGACCAGCATAGTCTTGCCGCAACCGGTTGGGCCTTCGATCCGCCATCTGCCACCCTTTACAGCTTCCAGCTTTTTCAATTCATCGCCACTTTCGTAATAAACATCTTTGATTTTTGGAATTCTTAAATCCCAGTTGTAACTTCTGTCAACTTCAAGTTCCATAAAGGTAATATCTATCTGACAACCTTTAATTAATCCTTTCGATAGATATATATTAGACACTCACTTACGGTTCGAAGGTGATTGAATGAGAAGTTACGTTTTTAGATTCGCAAAATCTTTTTTAACCTCGGAAAGCTTGGGAGAACTCGTATACAACCTTACTGAAACTATAGGAACGTTTAACGAGCATTTAAGGGAAACTTTCGAAATCATCACATTGATAGAAATGTTTTAATATAGTTTTGATAATATAACAAAAACTAGTTATGGAGCAAATAAGTAAAGTTATTGATAAAGTAATCGAGCCAGAGAACCTTATTGAAGTCCTAAGTGAATTATTGAAAAACGAGGATAAAATACTTGTTGTTGGATCACCTACCGGTGGAAAAACAACAAAGTTGATTGAATTCAAGAATATAATAGAGAAAGAATTCTTAGCGCAATACATTCATGCTCACAAATTTGGTAGTAATTATTACAGATACAATAATGTACACGAAATCGGAGATATTAAAGAGAATATCAAACTATCCTTGCGAGTAAACAGTATATTAATTATTATTATAATAGATGATATTTATAGAGCTCTGGCAAGAGCCAAGGATTTGAAAGATTTGAAAGAAATCTTTGAAATATCACAAGGTAACAAAAATTGTAAAATCATTTTAGTGACGACTGTTCACAGATGGAATTGGCTGTTAAAAGAATGTTATGAAATACTTGAGGATAGCGATAAAGCTAAATGGGAATCTAACGTTCTCAGAAAACACGAAAACGAGGAAGTAGCGATATGGCTCGCTAAATATTTTATAAACTTCAATGAGGAATGTAAAACAATTTTAGTAGGTTATGATGAAGACAGTTTTAAAAGAGCACTCGAAAAATACAAACGAAAATATACAAATCGATTTGAAGATTTTAAAAGATTTATGCAATACCCACTGAAGTTCTATGAGAAGTTTAAAGAGAAAAATGATAACTTAGAAGATATAGAAAATCATTTGAGGAAAAAACAAGGAAAAGTAGTAATATTCCCAGTAATATCTGTGATTGATAAAATAGCAGAGATAGCTAAAGACCTAACTAACATAAAAATAGCTGAAAAAACAATGATCGCAGCGGAAACAATAGGAGAAACTCTAAAAAGAGTGGTTGAACATGAATTAGTTAGAATTAAGGACATAATCTCTGCTGTAAAAGAGGTAGGTGAAGTATTCTCATGGGGTGCATCAATTATACTGCCAACAGTTCCGTTTGCATCTGCGTTAATAATAGCGGGATATTTAAGAGCAAGAAGGGGGGAGAGTTTTGAAGATATAGCTGAAAATTTCAGAGAAATAAAAAAATTGCCCGAACATCTCTTGGAGAGGAAGGAAGTAGACCATGATTTACCTCCCTTAACTCTCGAGAGTATTCAAATTGCATTTAACTCTGAAAATTATTTTGAAGAAATATGTAAAGAATTAGATAAGGTACGTAGTGAACTAGATAAATTATCGGAACTGAAAAAAATACATAGTGAATTGAACAGGGAGTTTAAGAATATAGATGAGTTTTTTGGAAAACTGGCAGAGTCTATCAAGTATGCCCAAGACATGAAACACCCAATAGATATATTTGTAGAAGAGTTAGAGTTTAATTTAAAAATTCCATCCCGAATATATGAGCTTAAAAATATAATATTCAATTCGGATAAAAGTAGAATTGATGACATAATCTACAATTTAAAGAAGGGTGGAAAAACCATTTTTGTTATTCTTGGCGAAGCTGGTTCAGGAAAAACTTCTTTCATCTATAACCTAGCAAGGGAAGTCAATAAAAAAATAGGAAAAGTATTAGTTACCAGAACTGTTGAGCCTCTTCGTTTTGAATTTTTTGAAGTTCTTAAAAGATATTTAAACTTATTCGGAGATGATATAAATATATTATATTGTATTTCCAAAGATTCTGTAGGAATGAAAGTAGATAGCGAGATAGAACCTTTCGGTAGATTGGAATTAGAAAATTTAAAGGAAGAATTAATTGTAGAAGTTTTCAGATTGTTCGATGGAGTGGTAATAGAATGCAGGAAAGAGAGATATCATGATCTTAAACCGTATCTAGAGAAATTAAAATCCAAGTATAAGATAAGTGTAGTAGAAATAACGAAAGATAAATACGACATTAAGCAGATGTTCAATAAATTTGTTGAAATTTCAGAAGGAAAACTAAAAAAAGAATCTCTAAGTGATATTTTAGAAATATCTTCTACTGAGAAAACTGGACGTTATAACCTCTTTACAGCATTCCTCGCTTGTTTGTGGTTATATAACGGAAGAAAAATAGAGGGGTTAAATAGGATCACATTTTTGGAAGACTTTGTGAAAAAATACTACGAATATATAGGCAAAACTTGGCTTTGGAAATTAGCATCACTTGTAACGTTATCTCGCGGGTTTAAGAATGTTGAGGAAGCAGAAAGTGTATACACAAGCATATTTGGTAGTCAAGACGGCAGGGAAATACCAGACTTCTTAGTTGTAGGTGAAGAAGTAAGAATTATGGAAATTTTTATGGATGTTATCTTTAGAGTGCTAATTAAAGAAGACGACAGGACTCTGAGAAGAATAATTGGTAGCGATTCTTTCGTTCCGTACTATAGAGGAGTAGCGGAAAATCTTAAACTTACAGTTGAAAATCTTATAGTTACTTGGGACGTAGAATTTGCTGAAAAATTGCTTAATTTCATAAACCATTTTATTGTTATTCAAAAAGATAAATGGAATGAAACAGCAGATTACCCAAATATATACGTAGAGTGTATAAGAGATGTGCTTAAGGTTTTGTGTGAAATCAAAGAGCGTATCGAGCAATTAGGTCTATATGAAAATTTGCCTGAGCCACAATTCCCAGAACCAAGGTCATTAAATTGGGATGCCTTTATAGTGAAATCTTTTGTTGATGAGAACATAAACAAGATCTCCTTACCATTAGTGGCGCCCGACAATGTCTCCTTTGAGTTCTCGACTGAAAGACTTAAAAAGTATCTCCCAGAGTGTTATGTAGTAGATAAAGAAAACAAAATCGAAGATAGCATTAATGATAGGTTAGAATCTTTTACGACGTCTGAAGACTGGAGACAATATTTGTGGAAAATGTACGTCCAATCTTTAGATGAAAGAGAGCAAGAGAAGGAAAGAGAAAAGTTGAAACAAGATATAGGTGATGAAAATAAAGTAAACGAATTACTTTCTTTACATCCATTAGATACACGAGAATTTGCAAGGAAACTACTTGATTGGACAGACAAAAATTATTTTTACGATAAGGAGTTCGCTCTCAATTGCCTTTATCTTTGGAAGATAATTTATGGTAAGATAAATCCACGTCACAAAGAAGAATATAAGCTAATAACAAATTTAGAAGACAAAGGACTAGTAGAAGAAGAAAGATTTGGAAACTTTAGATACCTATTTAATTTTAAAATTAACATAGATAAAACAGTAAGAATGTGCAAAAACTTGCCCGATTATTTTGAATATTTAGATACCTTCAACGACTCTCCAAGCATTCACTTTCTTAAGAATTTAGCAGATAATCATAAAGAGGAGTACATAATACCTCAGTTCGATGCTAGAATTTCCAATATAATTGATTATAACCAAATGTGGTTTAGCAAGAAGGTTTACGAAGCTGGAGCTTTAAAAATTCTTATGACGCTTGGCGGTGCGTGGATTCTGAAAGAGGATTCTTTCTTGTATAAGAAAGGCAGAGAAGACTTCGCTATGTTAATCCAATATCCGTTTCAAGAAAAGGTTCTTGCAGAGTTAATGAATCTTCAGAACTTAAAATATCCGTACGAAATGATAAGGAACTACTCGAAGTGGCTTGAAAATGGCAAGAAGGTTAAGTTTGTATGGATTAGAGAAAGCATCCAACCCGTTTGCAACGTAATGAAGCTAAACAGAACACTTCTGGACATGTTAGAGAAAGAGTTAGAGGAAAATCATGGGGTCTATTGGAATTACGTTAAAGAGCGTATAAGCGCAGAGGAAGGCGATGTTTTCACACAATTCCAAATTCACGACCAGTTTGTTAGAACTCGCACAACCGCTGTACAAATACTGCCAAAAACTAAGCAGTCAACTCTATCAGAGATCATTGAAAAATTTACTGTAAGGCAGCTAGTTCTGAAAGAGATACTGGAAAACGAAGATATTACAGATATACTGGAAACGCTCAAAGAATTGTATCCAAACATCGAAAATACCAAAAAGCAGACTGAAAAAACACTAAAATTTGATTTGCATGACAGCATGATCACAGAGCTGAAAAACCCAGTCTGGTTAACCCATCCAGATAAATGGATCAGATATGGGGAAAGCAAACCTTTTGAAGTTTTGAATCCGTTATTAATCTTAGTTAGGGAGTTTTACATAGCAGATCTTATGTTAAAGATTATAGATTGTTATATCAAAATGTTCAAAAAAGAGGGTAGATATTTGGAATGCTTTTACCTTCTACTCTCAAAATATTCAATACTATGGTTCCTCGATGAACATTATGAATTTAGAGATAAATCCGACAAAATTTTGCAGAATATAAAGGAAAATATTATTAAAAATGTAAAGAACAAGTTTAGTAAGAGCTCGGATGAAGATAAAATATGTAGCGTAATTGAGGATTCCATCAAAGAACTAAAATACACGTTTGAGGATTCCATAAGTAATAGTAAAATCTTGGACGACTACGAAACACTCGAGAATATCAAAGAAAAATTTAAGGAGTTTAAGGAACACCTCAAAGAAGAATTCTGGGAAGAAGAAATAGAATGGCTTTTTGAGCTGATTGAAAAGTTTAGGAAGGTGTTAAAATGAAAATAAAAAAGGCTGTTATTACGGCTGCTGGAATGGGAATGAGAATCCTACCTTTCAGTAGTAGTGTGTCAAAAGAAATGTTATCTGTGATCCAGAAAACTGAAAGAGGTCACTTCATAAAGCCGTACATCCAATTCATTTTTGAAAATCTTTACAAAAACGGAATCAGGGAATTTTGCGTAGTTTTAGGAAGAGATAAGAATGAATTACTCAACAACTTCTCTTCAGACTGGAAATTCGTAGAATATCTCAAAAGATTAGGAAAAAATAACTTTACCTGCGAACTGATTGAACGAGAATTAAAAGAGGGAGAGGAATTCCGCCTAACTTTTGCAATACAAGTGGGTTGGTAGAAAAGGGAAAAGTTAGCTGTACGATCTTAAGAGATGATGAGGATTGGCTCGATACTGGTATATCTGAGTTATGTATAAATTATGTATAAAAAAGTTATAAACATTCTTTACGAGGGATTTTAATGGAGATAAATCTTGCTGTAAAATCTTCACAGAACGAAAATCAACTAGAGAGAGCTTTAAAAATAGCTGAGAAATATGATGTAAGAGGAATTGAGATTCAAGAGATAATTCCAACAATGCAACACACAAAAACAGAATACAGAGCTAAGATCGTAATTGGTGCAGTAAAACGTCATGACAACATAGAATTTCTTGCATATCACTTCCCAATAAAAAGTAGATGGGACTCGATCAGTGAAGCTAAGGAGTACGACCTCGCTTGGGGCTCTGAAAAGATAATGAGCTTATCAAGAGAGACAATAAGGGAAGCTGCAATCGTGGCTTATAAACTTGATATAGACAATCAAGTTCCAGTGAATTTTCATCTCTTCAGATTTGTTGAGAAGGATAAAATTTCGCTTCAGGAGAAAATTAAGGGGTTAAAAATTGGAGAAGATTCTCTGTTAAAGCTTAAAGAGTATGCAAGCAATGTGTGCAAGGAGTTTGGACTATATAAAGGTCATAAAGAAATCATAAGAATAACAAGAGAAAATAATCCACCGGATCATGGATTTGTTGACGGTTTAATCGACTACCATCCCGACGAGATCTCGAGAACGCAAGAGGTAGGCATCTACAACTGTTTGGATTTTGCTCATATCCAGCAGTATATGAATTACTTGAAAAATGGAAAAGGAGAGCTACCTGGAGTTGATTTAGATAAGAAATTGTATCCCGTGGACATAGACTGGTCGTATGTAATAGATAAACTGAAAGTTAGCACAGCTCTTGTTCATCTAAATGATGCTTTAGGTTATAGAAAAGAAACTGAGGGACTTGAAGTTGGAGCTGGTGAAATAAATTATATTGAAGTTTTCAAGACTATAAAAAAGGTCTTTAGAAACCTAAATGAGATTATATTTACCGTGGAGATAAAAGATGGCCATATACATCCTGAAAAAATAGAGAACAGTATTTTTAAAATGTCTGAAATCTTAGAAATAATCTAATCTCACAAATATCCTAATCATAATGCTTGCGAGGCTGATACCCAAATGCGTACCGATCAACTACGGTGAGATACTTAAGATCATCAAGGAAAACGAATTCGAAAAGCTCTACGATGGTCTGTTTTCGCTTATCCCAAACTTAGAGGACATCGAAATAAATAGATTAAACAAAATTCACAAGAGAGTTTACGAAATCATACAGAACGAACTCTGAACATGCCCCCGTGACCCGGGATGATGTAGTCGGCCACCTCCTCTATCCTCTCGATGCTTCGAAGAGCTTCCTCCTCCGAATAAAAATCCGAATTAAACTTCCATACTTTTCCTGTGATGTAGTAGGAGGGGGAGATCACGGCATCCCCGGCGATGACTATGTTAACCTCCCCAATCCCGATGAGCTTTCCGCCATGTCCACTTCTAACAGAATATTTCAGATTTTCAGTTCTTATGAGCAATGAAGCGTGATCTATCGTATGTCCCGGGGTGTATATCACCCGAACACCATCGGCAATTCTTTTTCCGTCTCTGACACCTTCATAATCAAGGTTGAATCTCTCTACCGCAGTTTTCGACGTAAGGATATCGCTTTCCTTAAAAACGGACAGATTTCCGCAGTGATCTAAATGCCAGTGGGTTATGAAAACTGTATCGATGTCTTCGGGCTTTATTCCAAATCTTTTTAGGTCATTGATAAGGGTTTTTCTGTTTATCTGTTCACTTAAATCACCTTCAAATCCGGTATCTACCAAGATCTTAGCGTCGGATTCAACAAAGACCACGGAAGAGTTACCACCTATTCCGCAGAGTTTTTTTAGAGAGATATCTTTTATAGAGGGTTCTTCGAAAGCTTCGAGCGTTAAAGTTCCGTTTTTTATAATCTTGATTTTTCTGACTGGCATACCGAAGATAAAACCTTTTCTAAAATTCTTTTGACGGCTTCTTTCACCATGTTCAAAGACAGCTCATTAAGGGGGATTAAATCTCCGTGAGTGATCTTGTAAACTCCCTTGATATTTTTCACCGTCTGGGGATCCAAAAATCTCTCAGCTATTTCGAAAAGAGAAAATTCGACAAATCTGCAACCGGCAACTTGGATCCCGTATGCTGTTAGGGCGTATTCAACACAGCCCCATAGAGATTTTAAGGCTTCTTTGTATTTACCTTCTCTAATTAGCCTCCCACTCTTCTCGAACTCGCTTAAGGAGGAATCCACTAACAGAACTTGTTTGGGAACCCTTTCGACTTCTTCTATCTTTTTTATTTCAAAATTAGATATCGTAATCTTTAAAGGATTAAACGAATCTTCTGAATAGGCTAAAAACTCAACAGTATCGTCTGAGAATTTCAAAATTCCTATCCACTGTGGATATATTTTTTTAAGTTCTCTTCTAATCTTCTGAATCTTCTCGATCATACAAACTCTATCTCCATATAATCCCTTTCGACGAATATTGCGGTTATCCTCTTCGCAAGCTCGAACCTTATTCTCTCGTTTATCCTTTCCGATGGAACACCCAATTTAGAGTAAATAAAAGCGTAGAGAAGGGCACTGTTTGTAAAAAAGAGGGGAGGAAATCCCGTATTCAAGAAGGTTTCAAGCCCCTCATCTCCCATTCTTTCTTTGTATCCCCTTTTTTCAAGCCATTCTCTAAACTCATCGATAGTTGCTTTAACTCTCATCTTATCTTCACCCCAGCTTCCACTTCCTTTTCGGGGGTCAGCAGAACAGCTTTCCCTTCTACATCAGCCGCCAAAATCATCCCGTTGCTTTCAACACCCATGAGCTTTGCTGGTTTGATGTTTGCTAAAACGACGACGGACTTTCCCACGAGTTCCTCCTCTCTGTAACTGTCCGCAATTCCCGCTACGATCTGTCTAACTTCGTCACCTATATCCACTTCAAGTCGTATCAGCTTTTTGCTTTCCTTAATCTTCTCAGCTTTCAAAATCCTCCCAACCCTTAAATCAAGCTTTGCGAAATCCTTGATGTCTATCCTTTCCTCACCTTTCTCAACTTTTTCCGCCATAGAAATCCTCTCCATCATAACCTTTTCAAGTTTTTCTACTTTTACATCCTCTATCTTTTCAAACGGAATTTCGGGTTTTTTCACATCTATTTCATTTGGAATTTCGAGAACATCATCGAGCCTTGCTTTATCCAAGTCCAGTCCGATCGCGTCCGCAACCTTTGCCATAGCCCTTGGAAGAACGGGATACGCCAATATCGCCAAGGCTCTGACTATTGCCAATCCCGATGCTACGACCCTTTCTGTGGCTTCTTTATCCTCCTTTATCAGATCC
>CBEWZU010000048.1:0-16716 GCA_965561205.1 uncultured Archaeoglobaceae archaeon
AAGAAGGTAGAAGAAAAACAAGATCAAGAAGAAGTCAAAGAAGAGGAAGCCCTCGAAGGGCTCGGTGCACTCTTCGGCTAATTTCCATTTTTTTATGAAAAAAAATCTTGAAATAATCCTTGAAAAACTTCAAATTTTTAAAAACCCGAAGTTGATGTGGGAGCAGTATCCCACACCACCAGCTCTCGCCGCTGAGCTTGCGACAACGGCCTCTCTGATCGACGAAGGCTTATTTTTCGATTTGGGATGTGGAACTGGAATCCTCTCGATAGCCTTCAACCTCATGGGATTTGAAGTCGTTGGCGTTGACATCGATGCGGAGGCACTGAAAATCGCAAGGAAAAACGCAAAAAGCGTTAATGCAAGAGTTGATTTTATTTTGTGCGACATTAAATTTTTGAATCTAAGGAAAAGGGTCAATGTGGTTATGAATCCTCCCTTCGGAATAAAGAGGAGACACGCTGATAGAATTTTCTTGGAAAAAGCCTTTGAAATCGGGGAGGTTATCTACTCTATCCATTCTATCTCTTCCCAGAGTTTTGTTGAAAAAATGGCTGAAGAAAACGGGTTTAAAGTTACCCATGTGTGGTGGTATAAGATCCTCCTTAAGAAGTTGTATCCCTTTCATGAAAAACAATATAAGCTAATACCCGTAGAAATATTTAGAATGGAGAGGATGTAAATGTTCGTGTTTCCGGGAGATTTTTTAGGATACGTTGAGGAGTTCATTGCCGGTGAAGGTGTTTACGAAGAAGATGGAAAGTTATACGCATCAAAGGCTGGAAAACTTCAGATAAGGGATAGAACACTCTCAGTTTTACCTGTAAAAACGATACCCGAAATTAAGAAGGGGGACATAATCATTGGGAGAATTATCGACACGAAAAGCAACTTCGCAATGGTTGAAATAGCAAGGAAAAGGGGAAGTGATCGAGTTTTAGGACACTACGATAGGGCGTTGCTCCATATTTCAAACGTGAGTGAAAAATACACGAAAAACATTGAGGAATGTGTTAGATTTTGGGACATAATATCCGCAAGAGTTATCGATGACAATCTTCGAATTTCGATAAAGGAAGAAGATCTCGGTGTTTTGAAGGCGATATGTGGAGTTTGTGGAGAAAATCTTATCAAAGAAGGTGATAAACTTAAATGTCCGAAATGCGGTAATATCGAAAAAAGAAAAATTTCGAAAAATTACGGCAAGGGGGTGTGGTGATGGAAGTTAAGATAGTCGAGCTAAAGGACGATTTCATAAAAATGATCATAAAGAAGGAGGATCATACGTATCTGAACCTTCTACAATACGAGCTTCTCAATACAGAGGGTGTTCTCCTCGCAAAATATAACATCCCACATCCATTAAGGGATGAGGCGGAACTCGTCGTAAGGACGGAGAACAGAAATCCGATAGAAGCAATCAAGGAGGCAAATGAGAGAATAATCAAACTGGTTGATGAGGTTCTTTCGCAACTGTGAGCCGTATAGCGTAAAGTTTTTCGAAGAACAATTTCTTTTCTTCCACAATTTCCCAATTAAATTTTCTTTTCTCTATTTCCCTAAAAACCCACGGCGTATTGAAGGAGGAAACTATGAGGATTATCCTGCCGTTGTCCGATAGAACTTCCCTGACCTTGTCTAAAAATCTGCATATTACTTCTATTCCTTTTTTACCGCCATCTATCGCCTTTTCAATCCAGTCGCCCCTCTTTTCCTCCTCCTCAAGCTCAAGGTAAGGGGGATTAAAGAGTATTAAAGAAAACTTCTTCCTAATCCCTTCAAAAAGGTCTGTTCTGATAACGTCAATCCCCTTCTCTTTAACGATTTTTACAGCAAAAGGATTGATATCCGTAGCAAGCAGAAAACGGCATCTGTTCTTTATCCGCTCGGAAACGAAACCGCTACCAACACCTACTTCCAAAACTTCATCTTTCGGCTTTACTTCCTTTAACGCAACCTCTAAGAGGAGTTCCGAATCCTCAGATGGAGGATAAATCATCAACGATCTCCGCAAACACTTCTGGGGGAATCTCTTCGGGTCTTTTATCTTTTAAATCCTCTGGGATTTTTATCCCGTATTCTTGGGCTATCTTTCCGAATTTTTTTCTTCTTCTTGTAAAAACGAATCTTACAAAGTCTTCAAAAAGCTCTTTGTTACGCACTTCGGTATCAGGTTTGGGTATTATCCTCACCACAGCCGAATCAACTTTTGGCTTCGGTCTGAAAGCTTCTGGAGGAATTATGTCGAGAATCTCAGCTCTACAGTATATTCTTGCGATTACACTCAGTCTTCCGTACTTTTTACCGCTGGTTGCCGTGAGTCTCTCGGCAAACTCCTTTTGATACATCACTACAGCCAACTTGTAGTCGTGCTTGAATAATTTGAACGTGAGGGGTGATGATATCTGGTAGGGGATGTTCGAAACGAATTTATCAAAAGAAGGCCACTCGATCTTTAAAGCGTCCGCCTCTATCAGCTCGAGTCTGCCCACTTCAATCTCGTTTTTGAATTTTTTTTGTAGCAAATCGATAAATCTCTTGTCTTTTTCAATACCTATCACTTTTCGAGCTTTTTTAAGTAACATTTCAGTTAGATTCCCAGTTCCACAGCCTACTTCAAGAACCGTATCTCTACCGCTTATCTCAGCGTAATTAACAATTTTATTTAAGATTACCTTGCTTACGAGGATGTGCTGTCCCAACCGCTTTACAAGTTTCATGTCGTAAAGAGTTTATACTTCGTTTTGGGATTCTTTAATTCGTAGACAATTCTGTTTATTATGGCTTTTTCTGGATGAGCTAACCCTTTAACCCTTTCGGCTATGTCCTTAAAGCTCTCAAAGGGTTTTTTCTTTCTCTCATCCAATATCGCCCACATAAGTTTTTTCCCGATACCGGGTAAAAGTTCGAGTTGATGAAGTTTCGTTGTGATGGGAGTGGATTTGTTGAAAAACTCAACGAATCTACTTTCCTGCTCTTTTACAATCTTCTCTATCACGTAAGGTAACTCAGACTTTGCGGTAGGAGTGAGATCATCGTAACTGAGTTTTCTCTTTATCTTATTTACGATATCCCTCTCACCTTTTCCGATATAAACTCTCTCGGCGATTAAGGGATTTTTATCCCTCTTAATGCTAACTTCGAGCAGTGTAAAAAACTGCTCCCCAACTACTTGGGCGAGCGGCTCCCTCTTGTGGATCGGGACTTTACTATCGGGGTGTCCGTAGGGCATAAAATCCAATACGTAAGCGTAATCTTCCAACTTCTTTTTTGTGGTCATAATTATCAACCTTATAAAAATAGTAGTATATAAATATTTTTCAAGGTTTATATTTCTCTACTATGTCCAAAATCTTCTGGATTTCTTCTGGAGACACTGTTATGCCCTCTTTAGCGTAGATCAATCTGACCTCATCTGGAATTTCCGGAAGAATGTCAGCTATTTTTATCGCTATTACCTCTGTAACGAACGGTAGCTTTAATAGCTCCTTTACGAGTTCCTTAGCCTTTTCCGCTGGCAATCTCGATAAAGTTCTCAAGTAGTGCAGGGTCTTTCTTGTTTCGAATCCTACTTCGGCAACCTTCCTTCGCTTTTCAACGATCTTTTCTAAAATCTCTTTTGCTTCAGAAATCGTAAGGTATTCGAAATCCAAAACTTCTTTGAACATTTCACGCCCCCTGAGGCTTCAGATGCTCAGGTCTGGCAAATATTATCTTTTTCTTACCACCATCGGTTATCTCAACGAGATAAGCTCTCCCCCTTTGTCCCACTACTTTTCCGGTTCTACCCTGAAATCTTGGATGTGGCATTCCCTTTTGGGATGCAGGCTCGATGTCGATGTGAACTATCTGTCCAATCTCAAAGGTCTGTAGGAGTTTTCTTATTCTGATTCCCCTTTCCCTTACCCTTTTTCTGAGCTTTCTTCCAGACTTGAACCTGAATCCATGTGATTTCCATCCCATGACAATTACCTCCGTAGACTTTTGGAGGCGTGTGTATTTAAGGTTTCCTCCAGACCTCCTAAGACTTCAATTACATCTAACTTCTCGACCCTCGCATTGACACCTAAAAGTTCCGAAAGACTCGGTTTCGTTCTTCCCTCATCACCGCTTACAAGCTCCTTTATGTATAACCCGCTATCAGATAGGATCTCAATTACGGCAACGTTATCCCTGTGAAGGATTAATTTTGTGGAATACACATTTCTTTTTCGAATTTTATCCGCTCTTCTGTGAAGAACCCTTTTGGGTGTTCTTTGAGTGATTACGGTTTCAAGCTTTTTTAACGCTTCTTCCAATTTTGCTTTATCAACCTCCCTATCAAATCGGACAACTGCCCTGTATCTCTTTTTGAACTTTGCGTTCTTGATTATTTCAACCGATTTCGCATTGCAGTAATAGAAAAACTTTACAAGAACTCTATTTTTTGCGTATTGATTTATTTTCTCCTCTAAATGTTTCAGATCTACTTTTCTTTTTTTGGGTTTCGCTATCTCAAGGATGAAGGGTCTTCCGTTACCGAGCATCCTTGCATCAACATCCTCTCTGCCGGCACCGTGAAGGAACGCGTTTTCCGCTTTAAATATTTCAATCGCAGGTGTGATTATTACATCCTCTATGCTTAGATATTTTTTACCTGTATAATTGCATTTCTCACATCCCCTTCCTTCGCAGAATCCGCAAATCCATCTCGTCTGTGCAAGACCTCTAACCCTTTTTTTGTATCTACCGTAGATGTAGACAGAGCTGACATCGATTTCGTAACTGAGGTCTTCAAGATTTATCGTTATTCTGACGTCGCCGTTCACCTTTCTTAGTTTTCCCGTTCGAGAGCTAAATCTTCTCACAAATTCTCTCTTGAAATCTTCTTTTAGGGTATCTTCAATTCCAAATTTTTCTTTTAAAAAAAGCTCAATCGCCTTAGAGCTCCCGTAGAGTCGGACTCCGACGTCGAAATTTTCGTATTCGTAATCTTTCAAATCTTCAAGAATATCCGAGATTAAATCATCTATTTTTTCAAAGGAACCACAGCAGATCAGACATTCCCCAAGATCTCCGAATCCTATCCGTTCTCTGCATTTACCGCACACTATGATCATTACGTGATCCTTCGCTGGCGGTTATTTAAATTTCTTTTATCGAGAATGTAGTTCAGAATGGTCACACACTGATCGGCTTGATACGAGATCCTTCCGAGGGAAATTTTTTCAGCTTTTTTCATAATCTTTCTCTCATCCTCTTCCGAAACGCCGAGGTGGTCTCCCAAGATGAAGATGGGATCCAAAATCTGGACACTGGATATATCCTTCCCGTCTTCCTTCAGATAGTAGAAGTTTCCCTCAAGCTCTTCAAGTAAACCCTCAAGACCTTTTTTGGATATGTAAACTCCGTGAGAGACCTTTTTCCATTTTTTGTCGACGTTTTCCTTAAGGGCTTTTTTAATCATTCCCCCGATATTCCTCTCATCCGGGGCTAAATACTTCACTTCATTACCGATAATCTTCAACGTCTTTGGGGGATCGGGTTCACCCTTAAGGATAACGTAAACTTCGGAATTTTTACGAATACCATGTGATATGAAAAGGGATTGCGAGATAAACCTACATGCAATATCCATTCTCCCGGCGGATCCCGCCAGATCGTTCAGATTGAAGGGTTTTGTAACCGCTTTGTTCGCTATCAGAACGAAAACCCTTTTCATTTAAGGATTTTCTCAGCTACTGCTTTTAATTTCTTTTTCGGAAGTTCGTCTTCGCAAACCGGGATCACAGTTACGTAATCCTTGTAAAGTCCCCTCATCCACGTTCCTATATAATGAATATCATCAAAGCAAACTGGTTGCTTACAGATCGTGCATCTTCTCCAAGTAATCCCCTCATCCTCTTCTCTCAATTCTTTCCCGCAGGTTTTACATTTCAGCATGATCTCACCTCTTTGCCAAGGCTTTGGTAAGATCGCTTGCCGTAAAGATCCCTACAATCTTATCGTCTTCAACGACAACGAGTCTTCTGATTTTCATGTCTGCCATTATTTTTGAGACCTCGTTTATCGAGTAATCGGGGTTAACGGTAATTAGCGGAGTGGATGTGTAATTCTTAACGGGATTATCGAGACCGTTGTCGAGGATGGCTTTTGATAACAGATCCCTCTCCGTGAATATCCCGTAGGGTTTTCCTTCTTTCGTAACGATGACGCTTCCAATCCTTTTTTCACCCATAATCTTTGCTACTTCAATTACTTTCATGTTTTCGTCAACCGTCATAACATCTTTCGACATGAAATCCCTAATTTTCATGATTGTTTGTTGGAAAAAAAATATTTAACCCTTTCGACAATTCTCTGTGTGAAAATAGTTCCAGTCGCCTTCGATTCGTTTGGGGCAAGGAGTATGGCTACTTTTGTTGAAACCAAAGATGTTAAAATTATGATAGATCCGAGTGTTGCTCTGGGACCTCGGAGATACGGACTGCCACCACATAAAATCGAATATGAGAGAAAAGATTATCTCTGGAATGAGATAAAAAAATTCGTTATATCATCGGACATCGTTATCGTGTCTCACTATCACTACGACCATCACAATCCAAATGAAACAGAAATCCTCGAAAACAAAATTCTATTTGTCAAGCATCCAACGGAAAACATCAATCTCAGTCAGAAAAAGAGAGCCGCTTATTTCCTTCAGCAGTTAAGAAGTTCCGAAATACATTTCGCTGATGGAAGCACCATAGAAGAAGGAAACACTCAAATAGTCTTCTCTAAGGCAGTTCCACACGGAACGAATACCCGACTCGGTTTCGTTGTAATGACGGGAATTACCGAAAAAACAACTTTCGTTCACACGAGTGATGTCGAAGGAGTATGCTTAGATGAGCAATTGCAATGGCTCATAAATTTCGATCCCGAAACAGCTTTCGTTGATGGAGCTCTCACATACATGCTTGGATATCGTTTTTCATCAAAAGAACTTCGGAAATCAGTTGAAAATTTAAAAAAGTTCATGGAAGAAACCAAAATAAAAAACCTGATTTTAGACCATCATCTGACGAGAGACCTGAATTGGAGAGAGCGAATACGGGAGGTTTTCGATTTCGCTAAGGAGATGGGTGTAAGGATTATGTCCGCCGCAGAGTTCATTGGAAAAAGGGAGGAACTGCTTGAGGCAAGAAGGAAAGAGTTGTATTCAAAAGTCGATTGAAACCGAGTAAACTATTTAATCACATTCCCCCGCCTAAAAATCATGGCATTCACTAACGTTTACCAATTCAAAGAAGTTGAAAAATTTGTTAAAGACTTTTGGGAGAAAAACAGGATATATCAAAAGGCAAAAGAAAGGGGAGACAAACAATTTTTCTTTGTTGACGGCCCCCCCTACACAACCGGAAGGATACACCTCGGAACAGCATGGAATAAGGTAATAAAAGACATAATTCTGAGATTTAAAAGAATGCAGGGATTTCATGTGACTGACACTCCCGGATGGGACATGCATGGGCTTCCCATTGAGGTTAAAGTAGAACAGGAACTTGGGATAAAGGAAAAGAAAGATATCGAAAAATTCGGCATTGACAAGTTTGTAAAGATGTGCATGGATTATGCTCTAAAAAATAAAGACGCAATGACAGAGCAGTTCAAATCCCTCGGAGTCTGGATGGATTGGGATAACCCATACATGACTATAAAAGCGGAATACATCAACGCAGCTTGGTGGACGATTAAACAAGCTCATGAGAGAGGTCTGCTCGAAAAGAAGCTCATGGTCGTGAACTGGTGTCCGAGATGTGAAACGGCATTGGCAGATGCCGAAGTAGAGTATTGGGACGAAACCGATCCCTCAATCTACGTAAAATTCCCGTTAAAAGATGACAGCACCTTCATAGTCATCTGGACTACAACGCCATGGACTTTACCGGCGAATATGGCGGTTGCAGTCCATCCATCTCTTGAGTATGCCCTTATAAAGGCGATGAAGGACGGTAGGATCGAATACCTCATAATGGGCAAAGAGCTCGCCGAAGATGTCCTCAGGAAAGGCGGTTATGAAATGTGGGAGATCGTTGAGACAAAGCTTGGTGAGGATCTTGTCGGGATAGAATACGATCATCCGTTGGCTGACGAAGTTCCCATTCAAAAGAAGTTCGAACACAGAGTTTACATGGCTGATTTCGTCACTGCTGAGAACACTGGGTGCGTTCATATCGCCCCCGGTCACGGTTTAGAGGATTACGAGCTTGGACTTGAACACGGGATAGAGATATTTAATCCCGTAGATGATAGAGGAATATTCACCGAAGATGCTGGCAAATACGCTGGTTTAAGCGTCAAAGAAGCAAACAAAATCATAATAGAAGATTTAAAGAAAAAAGGTCTGCTCTTAGCTGAGGACACGATAACCCACAGATACGGACACTGCTGGAGATGCAAGACTCCGATCATCTACCGGGCAACAGAGCAGTGGTTCCTGAGGGTGAGTGAGCTGAAGGATAAGATGCTTGAAGAGATCGATAAGGTTAAATGGATCCCAGAGTGGGCTGGCGAATCAAGATTCAAAGACTGGGTAAGCAATGCGAGGGACTGGTGTATAAGCAGACAGAGATTTTGGGGTATCCCAATCCCCATCTGGATATGTGAAAAATGCGGGAAAATGAAGGTTGTCGGAGACGTAAATGAGATCGAATGGAAAGATGATCTCGATCTCCACAGACCGAAGATAGACGAGGTAGTGTTCGACTGTGAGTGCGGAGGCAAGATGAAAAGAGTCAGTGACGTCTTCGATGTCTGGTTCGATAGCGGTGTTGCGAGCTGGGGGACTCTCAAATATCCCTTGATAAAAGAGGAGTTCGAAAAACTCTGGCCGGCAGATTTCATAACCGAGGGACACGATCAGACGAGGGGATGGTTCTACTCTCAGCTCGGAGCAAGTGTGATCAGTTTTGGGAGGGCACCCTACAAGACAGTCTTGATGCACGGATTCACGCTCGACGAAAAGGGCAGAAAGATGAGCAAGAGCTTGGGGAATGTCGTAGAGCCCGACGAAGTCGTTGAGAGGATAGGAGTAGATGCCTTCAGATTATACGTTCTGTCGTCGGCATTGTGGGAGGATCTGAAATTCAGTTGGAATGAGGCTGAAAACTATTTAAGGGTTCTCAATATCTTCTGGAATGCAGTTAGATTCGTTTACACATATATGAAACTCGACAGATTCAAAGAGATTGATGTTGAAGAAGCAGAATTGCTGGTCGAAGACAAATGGATTCTATCAAGATTGGAGAGCTTCATAAAACTTGCAAAAGAGGCTATGGAGAATTATCAGCTCCACAAAGTTGTTAGGGGCTTCTCAGACTTTGTGACAGAGGACTTCAGTAGATGGTATATACAGCTAAGCAGAAGAAGGGTCTGGGAGGAAAGAGATTCTCCCTCGAAAGTAGCGGCTTACGCAACAATGTTCAGGGTTATCGACAAGGTCACGAAAGCTGTGGCACCGATAATTCCCTTTATATCCGAATACATTTACCAAAACTTCGTAAAAGAGTTCTCGGAGAGGAGAGAATCCATCTTCTTCGAGAGCTATCCAGAACCCGACGAAAAATGGATTGACGAAGATCTTGAAAGAAAAATGGATATTGTAAGGGATATCAGTGAAGCGAGTTATAACGCAAGGCAGAAGGCTGGAATAAAGCTGAGATGGCCCCTTAAAAAGATGATTGTCGAAGGGGATGAAGATGTCAGAGAAGCCGTCGAGACCCTGAGAGATATTCTACTAAACCAGTGCAATGTTAAGGATATCGAATTCGTGGAGGAGTTTGAAAAGAAAATTGTTGTAAAACCAAATTACAAGAAAATAGGACCTATACTAAAGGACAAAGTCAAGGACTTCGTGGAATACATAAACTCGCTTAGCGATGGGGAGATCAAGAATCTGATAAAATCGAACAAGATGGAGTTCATGGGATTAGAACTCAAACCGAGTGAGGTTCTTGAAGTTGAATACGTTGTCGGCGATGATTACACTGTCTCGGACTTCCGTAAGGGAAACGTCTACCTTTACACAAGAATTGACGAAGAACTTAAGAGAGAAGCCTATGCAAGAGAGATCGTTCGAAGAATTCAGGAAATGAGAAAGGAGCTTGATCTTGAGGTCGATGAGTTCATAAAGACGTGGGTGGAGATCGATCCAAAGCTTGTTGATGGGTGGGTAGATTACATTAAAGAGGAAACGAGATCAAAAGAACTAATTTTCGGAGAGGCAAGGGGATACATAAAAGAATGGAACATCGAAGGATCGAAAGTGAAGATTGGAATAGAAAAGCATGAATCTTGAAAATTGGTTTAAATTTTTCTACTACCAAATCCTATCCGATTTTGGATTTGATGAAGAAAAAGACAGGGAAGCTGCCAGACTTATGCACTCTTTGGCGGGTGATAAGCTTCTCGATAAAGAAATTATTAGAAATAAAGTCGAGGGAAGGGAAGTTGCTATAATCGGCGGTGCCGTTAAAGATGAAATCGATGCTGAAACCATTATCACTGCAGGAAAATCAATCCTGAAATGGATAGAGATAAGCGATCGGATTCCCGATATTCACGTAACCGATATGGAGGAAGATACCGAGATTCTCGTAGAATTGGAGAATAAAGGATGTCTGCTGATTTTGCACGCTCACGGAGATAATATGGATAGAATAAGGGAGGTGATCCCAAAAATCGGTCGTTTTATCGGAACAACCCAGCACATTCCTTTCAACAGAATCTACAACTTCGGGGGATTTACAGATGGAGACAGAGCCGCAATAATCGCAAAAGAGTTTGAAGCCGCAAGAATTATCCTCCACGGATTTCAGTTCCACTCCATCGGAATGAAGGGGAAAAAATTAACGTGGGCGAAAAGAATCCTTAAATTCGAAGGAATTCTGGATTGTTAAATGAACAATAACGAATAATAAACCGTGATAAAGTTTATTACGCTTTTCTCAGCTATTTTTTGATAAAAAATTCGAAAGATATTTAAGCAAAATAAATTAAATTTCCTTAAAAAAGGAGGGATATTATGGAAAAGAAGATCAGGGTTCTTGTTGCCAAACCCGGTTTGGACGGGCATGATAGGGGTGCCAAAGTCATTGCAAGGGCTTTAAGAGATGCAGGTTTTGAGGTAATATATACAGGAATTAGAAGGACTCCAGCCGAAATCGCCGAAACCGCACTGCAGGAAGATGTGGATGTTGTGGGGTTGAGTATACTGAGTGGTGCTCATCTTGAGCTTGTCCCACCCGTAATAGAGGAGTTAAAGAAGAGAGGTCTTGAGCCAAGTAAGGACGTTATCGTCCTCGTTGGTGGCATCATCCCACCGGAGGATGTTCCCAAGCTGAAAGAATTAGGAGTTGCAGAAGTATTCGGACCCGGAACACCTTTAGAGGAGATTATCGAGTTTATTAAGAAAAACGCTGGAATGAAGGTGGTAGCATGATCAATAAAATAGACCATATCGGTATAGCCGTAAAGAATTTGGATGAAGCTGTAGATCTCTACAAGAAATTGGGATTTGAAGTCAAAGAGATCGAAGAGGTTCCCGAGCAAAAGGTTAAAGTAGCGATGCTTCCAGTTGGAGAGAGCAAAATTGAACTGCTCGAAGCCACTTCTGAAGACAGTCCGATCGCAAAGTTCATTGAAAGAAGGGGAGAGGGTGTCCATCACATCGCAATAAACGTTAGTGATATTGAGAAGGCTCTTCAAAATGCAAAAGAGAAAGGGCTTCAATTGATCGATGAGAAACCGAGAATTGGAGCTGGAGGAAAGAAAGTTGCTTTCATCCATCCGAAAAGCACGAAGGGAGTTTTATTAGAACTCGTGGAGGGATAAATCTTGAGAAAAGAATTACTTGAAGATCTCTACAAGAGGACGGAAAGAATCGAAAAAATGGGTGGTGACGAGAGAATCAAGAAACAGCACGATGCCGGTAAGCTTACAGCAAGAGAGAGAATCGAACTTCTATTAGATCCGGGTAGCTTTGTTGAGATAAATCCTTTTGTTGAAAAAAGAAACACAGATTTTGGTTTGGATAAAGTTTACCTGCCAGCTGACGGTGTCGTCACCGGATACGGGACGATAGACGGAAGACCGGTCGCAGTTTTCGCCCAAGATTTCACGGTAATGGGTGGCAGCTTAGGTGAAATGCACGGATTCAAGATCGCGTATCTCCTCGACTTCGCTGCCAAAGTTGGCATCCCAGTCATCGGATTAAATGACAGTGGCGGTGCCCGAATCCAAGAGGGTGTCGATGCCCTAAAGGGTTACGGCGATATATTTTACAGAAACTCTATTTACAGCGGCGTAATCCCACAGATAACTATTATCATGGGGCCAAATGCTGGAGGTGCCGTCTACAGTCCCGCAATTGGTGATTTCATAATCCAGACAAAAAATCCAAGTGCATACATGTTCATTACGGGACCAAGAGTTATCAAAACCGTCACGGGTGAAGAAGTAACACCTCAGGAGCTTGGAGGCTGGGAAGCCCATGCAATGAAGAGCGGAAACGTCCATCTCGTTGCTGAAGACGATGCCGACGCCTTAAGACTTGCCAGAAAACTAATCAGTTATCTACCTCTGAACAATTTAGAAGATCCTCCGAGAGTTGAAACGGGAGATGACCCCGCAAGACTGACCCCTGAGATAACAGACATAATCCCAGACGATCCTACGAAGCCGTATGATGTCAGAGATGTTATTCAAGCCATAGTGGATAACGGAGAGTTCTTGGAGATCCACGCTTACTTCGCTCCAAACGCCGTTGTCGGCTTTGCGAGAATTGACGGAAGGACTGTCGGCATCGTTGCAAACAATCCGAAATTCTATGCAGGCTGTTTAGATATAGACAGCAGTGATAAGATCGCCAGATTTGTCAGATTCTGTGATTGCTTCAATATACCGATTCTGACTCTCGTCGACGTTCCCGGTTATCTCCCCGGTGTCCAGCAGGAATACGGGGGGATAATACGCCACGGTGCAAAAGTCCTCTACGCTTACAGCGAGGCAACCGTCCCACTCGTTACGGTAATCTTAAGGAAAGCATATGGCGGAGCATATCTCGCCATGGGTAGCAAGCATCTCGGTGCCGATGTCGTTTACGCCTATCCGACCGCGGAGATCGCAGTCATGGGGCCGGAAGGTGCCGCTGAAATCGTGTTCAGGAAGGAGATCCAAGCTGCAGAAGATCCACAAAAGAAACTTCAAGAAAAGATACAGGAATACAGAGATAGGTTCGCAAATCCATACAGAGCGGCTGCAAGAGGCTATATCGACGATGTTATCGATCCGAAATACACAAGGGTGAAAGTGATATCAGCTCTGAGAATTCTTGAAACAAAGAGAGAGAAGCTTCCACCAAAGAAGCACGATAACATGCCCGTGTGAGGTGATTGAATGGACGTTAACGAGTTTATAGCCGCCGTTGCTGCCATCCACAAATATATAGAAGAGCACGCCGAGAAACCGGTAGAGATTAAAAGAGAATTGAGCTATTGGAAGATCCTTTCAAGATCTCTGGGGTGGTAATATGGTAAAGTATTCCGTAGTGGTCAATAACATCAAATACGAGGTTGACGTGGAGGAGATTGCTCCAAACAAATTCAAAGTTAGCGTTAACGGGAAAGAAGAGATAATCGAGATGTTTGAGGAGAGAGCCAAAATCGTTAGTGAAACAACAGCGGTGCCAGCAGCTAAAGCTCCCGTCAAAACTGAAGCCGCTGGAAAAGAAATCAAAGCTGAGATGTCAGGAACCATCGTAAGAGTTCTCGTTAAGCCCGGAGATGTCGTCAAGAAGGGACAACCTGTGCTGGTTTTAGAGGCTATGAAAATGGAGAATGAAGTTGTTTCACCCTTTGACGGTGTTGTAGAGTCTGTTGAGGTCACCGAAGGTGCAAAGGTTCAAGCGGGAGATGTCCTCATAAGATTCAAGGCGGAAGAAGTTGAAGCCGCCGAAGTTGCTGAGAAACCAACTGGAGAAGGGAAAGAAATTAAAGCAGAGATGTCTGGGACAATCGTGAGAATCCTGAAGAAGGAAGGAGATACAGTCAGCAAAGGAGAGCCTGTGTTGGTCTTAGAAGCCATGAAAATGGAGAATGAGATTGTTTCACCTTATGATGGTGTTATTTCAAAAATCGCCGTTAAAGAAGGTGATAAAGTTCAAGCTGGTGAAGTTTTAGCTGTAATTTCTTGAGGAGGTGTTTTTTATGAACAAAAAGGAGTGGGAGGAAAAATATGTAAAGCCCCTGCTTGAGAAGGCTCCTGAAAGAAAGAAAGAGTTCAAAGTATCAAGTGGTTTTGTTGTTGATAGACTTTACACTCCAGAGGATGTCCAAATAGACTACGAGAAAAAGCTCGGCTATCCCGGCGTTTATCCGTTTACGAGGGGAGTTTACCCCACGATGTATAGAGGAAGGGTCTGGACAATGAGACAGTATGCGGGATTTGGAACCGCAGAGGAAACAAACAAGAGATACAAATATCTGTTAGAGCAGGGGCAGACCGGGCTAAGCGTGGCGTTTGATCTTCCAACCCAGACCGGATACGATAGCGATCATCCGATGGCTTTAGGAGAGGTGGGAAAAGTCGGCGTGGCAATATCCACTCTAGAGGATATGCAGATACTCTTCGACGGAATCCCTCTCGATAAGGTTTCAACATCGATGACGATTAATTCGACGTGCGCTCAAATTCTCAGCATGTATATAGTTGTAGCCGAAAGTCAGGGAGCAAGCAGAAGCCAGCTAAGAGGGACTGTTCAGAACGATATGCTCAAGGAATACATCGCCCGTGGGACATACATCTTCCCGCCAGAGCCATCTCTGAGACTCGCTACGGACATAATAATGTTCTGTGCAAAGGAAATGCCGAAATGGAACTCGATCAGCATCTCTGGATACCACATGGAGGAGGCGGGTGCGACTCCCGTTCAAGAGGTTGCATTCACGTTGGCTGACGGAATTGAATACGTTCAGAGGGTTATTGACAGGGGAATGGACGTGGATCAATTTGCTCCCCGCCTTAGCTTCTTCTTTGCCGCGGGTAACAACCTCTTCGAAGAGATTGCAAAGTTCAGAGCGGCACGCCGTCTATGGGCGAGAATAATGAAGGAGAGATTCGGCGCCAAAAATCCAAGATCGATGATGCTTAGATTCCATGTTCAGACTGCGGGATGCACTCTGACAGCACAACAGCCTGAAAACAATATCGTCAGAGTTGCTCTCCAAGCTTTGGCGGCGGTTCTCGGCGGTTGCCAGTCACTCCATACGAACAGTTACGATGAGGCTATCTGCCTCCCTACCGAGAAGGCAGTCAGAATCGCCTTAAGAACACAGCAGATTATCGCAGAGGAGAGTGGTGTGACCGATACAGTCGATCCGGTCGGTGGTTCATACTACGTCGAGTGGCTCACAGATAAGATCGAAGAGGAAGCCATGAGATACATCGAAAAGATTGACGAAATGGGTGGAATGGTTAAGGCGATTGAAGATGGGTTCCCGCAGAGAGAGATTCAGAGGTCTGCTTATGAGAAGCAAAAGGCAATTGATAGCGGGGAGCTTGTAGTTGTCGGTGTTAACAAGTATAAGATCGACGAAGAAATTCAGATGGAGATCCTGAGAGTTGATGAAAGCGTGGTCAAAAAGCAGATTGAAAGACTCAGAAGGTTCAGGGAGAACCGTGATAAGTCGAAGGTTGAGGAGGCTCTTTCAAAGCTCAGAAAGGCAGCCGAAAATCCAGAGGAGAATTTGATGCCTTATGTTATCGAAGCTGTCAAAGCGGGGGCAACTCTCGGAGAAATGACTGATGCACTTAGAGAGGTATTCGGAGAATACAGAGCACTGCAGATATTCTAGATTTTCTATAATTTTTTACTTTTCCATTTTTAACTCATTTGATACTCTTAAAAAAGTTGCATTAGATCTTAGTTAGGTTTAGGAGCTTGCTGATATGATTTTAAGATATTCTTTTGCTCGAGTAGCTGTTTAAAATTTGTCAGAATCTGTGAGCTGTTCATGTGTTAAGTCGACAGGTGCTTGCTTTACTCTAATCCACTAAAACTTTCCTATCTACTGTTCTACTGTTCAGTGCGGGGGAGGAGGCCACATGTTGGCAAGTATAGAATTATTTACGAAATTGACGAAAAATCGAAGGAGATAATATTGAAAACTATCGGACACAGGAAGTATGTCTATTCTTGAATGTTTACTCCTAATTCTTTCAAGAAATCCCTAAATTCTCTTTTCTTTGGCTGGTCTTTTGATCTTTCAATTGATTCCATCAGCTCTTTGTCTGCTAGTATTTCGAGGGTTTCAATTATTGAATCCAATTTATCCTTTAAGTCTTTGAGATCTCTTAAAATTTTAACAGTTTGACCATACATCGTTGTAATTTTTGTAACAAAGTTTATAAACTTTAACCAAGGCTAAAAAGTCCACTCAACTTAACAATCTCATGCAATTGTAATACAGTATGAACAGCTTACAAAATAGATCCCAGAATTATAATGGAATTTTTTTTCTCTTGAAGATCGTTATCCATTTTCAGATTGCCGTAGATGAATTCGCGGAATTTAACGTTCTCAATAAATACGGAATCACAAAAAATGCTCAGCGCTTTCTTGTCAATACTATTGCTGAAAACATAAATTTTAGGAAATTTCTCGAAGAAAAAATATCCGATTTCAGTTCTGAAGAG